>DATAMU010000730.1:0-1979 GCA_036266605.1 Candidatus Acidiferrum sp.
CATGCACGTGTAGGGGCGCAGCACGCTGCGCCCCATCTCGGCGAGATCTCAACCTGGATCGACTTCTGGTTTTTCGATCGTCAGTAGAAATAAATCTTCGTAATTTCCCCCAAAAATCCCTGCCCCTGCGCCATCCGAAACCAAATTTTCACTTTCCGCCCGGTCCAATCCTTGCAAGTCGCAATCGCCGGCACCGAAGCCGCACTCTGCCCGCTCACCGAAACCGCTCCAAAATCCTTCGCATGAAGCTCCATCGGCCCGCGCGGCAAATTGAAAGTCATCGTCAATTCTGGACTCCGCGCGCAATCGATCGCCGCAATCAATCCTTCGACCGCCATCCAGTCCGGCGGCCGCAGTTGCCGCCCCGAAACCACCGTGCCGCCTGTTTCCGACCCTTCTGCCTGACTTGATGCGCCCGCCGTGTTCCCGCTTTCTCCCGGCGGCGCAAAATCGTGCTTCACTCCTTCGGTCACTCCCGACTTCTCCCACTCTTCCTCTTCCGCAATCGCTTCCAGCGCCGACTTCGCCATGCGCTCGTCCTCTGGTGACTTTGCCCCCGCCTTCAGCTTCTCCGCCACAGCCCGAGCCCCTTCCACTCGTCCGTTGTTCAGTAGCGTGTACGCCAATAGCATTCGATAGTTGCGCGATTCCGGGTCCAACTTCACCGCAGTTTCTGCCGCCTGCAGCGCCTTCGCCAGCGTCGATGTCGAGCTCGAATACGCCTGCGTCAGCACCTCGAACGTCGGCGCATACCTCGGATTCAATTCCGCGGCCCGCTCCAGATTCTTCCGGGCATCATCAACGTCGTTCGCTGTCGCCAACGTATTTCGCAGTTCCAGCGATCCCAGCACAAAATACGGAACAAATTCGTCCGATCCCAAAGCGATCGCACGTTGCATCTCCTCTTGCGCCTCCGCGAACTCTCCGTCGCGGAAATAACAATACCCAAGCGCCTCATGCGCGCCCGCAATCTCCGGGCCGCTCTTCACCGCTTCCTGCAGCAGCGGTTTCGCCTCGTTCACCATTCCTCGGTGCGTGAAGTAATCGCCGCGCAAAGACAAAACCTCAGCAGGCGCCAGCGCACGCGTCTTCCACGAAGCTTCTTCCAATCCCGCCAATCCCGGCAGCGCCACACCCGGCCGCCAATTTGCCTGACCCACATACTTCTTTACCGCTTGCTCCAACGTATCCAGATTCCCCAGCGCGGTCCGCCCGGCCATCACCCCATCCGCGCCCGCGTCCCACGCCTCCAAATATTTCTTGAACAAATCCGCTCGCCGCGCCTCCGGATCGAGCACCAAGTAGTGCACCGTCGCCCACGACTCCGCATAAAACACCGAAGCCGGATTCCTCTCGTTGTAATAAGGCGAAGTCTCCGTCACCTGAAACAACGTCTCCATCGGCAGCCACTCGTTCTTCGACAGAACAAGCAGGTGCCCGCGATCGGCTGTCCCCGTCGTGGCCCGCGCCTCGCTCAAAAGGGAATTGCCAAAAAACTCCGCCACTCCCTCGCGCAACCACAGCGGCAAACGCGGAAAATTCAGATACATCAACGAATGAGTGTATTCGTGATAGCTGGTATGAAACGCCGTCGTCCCCTCGCCATCGAGCCGCAAGACGATGTAATCCTTCTCTCCGTCGCTGTGAAACACGCCCGTCGGACGCACATGCTCCGGCCCGCCCCACTCGTCCGGCGTAATCACGCGCATCGACGCTTCATCGCGCGCCACGATAATTCGAATCGCCTGCGCCGGATCGACCCGCCACTCCGGAAACGTAGCGTGAAATAGCGCCCGAATCTGTTCGAAATCGCGCGCCACCTCCCGTGCCGCGGTTTCCCCTGCATCGCTAGCCACGACAAAGTGCGCCGTCCGCACCTCCGTCCAACCAGCCGGAAGCGGCGACACCTTCTGGGACGTCTTCGGCCCGGAAGCCGGCCGAGAGGCACCCGCGTGAGCCGATCCTGCCAGACACACCAG
>DATAMU010000731.1:0-3487 GCA_036266605.1 Candidatus Acidiferrum sp.
AACCGGACTTTTTTGATCGATAGGCGAGATGCGTTTATTTCTGCGGGCCGTGCAGGACTTCGGTTGTTACCTTCGCGCTGAGACTCTCCACTTCGATGAGCGCGCGGTTGGCTGCCATGCGCGCTTTTTCCATGAACGACGAGTCCAACAAGAATGCGCAGCGATCGACGAACGGATGATTCGCTGTTTCGAACAGCTTGCGGCGACGCGATACGCCCGCCCTAGCGATAAGCGCTTCGTACATTTGCAGATCGCGCTGGAAATCGAGCGCTTCGTTGATTCCCCATTTCTGCTGGCGTGTGAGCGCGTTTAGGAATTTTCTACGAAAAACAGGCAGGTCTTTTTTCGGGAGAGGCTTGAGCTTGCTTTTGCTGCGTGGCGATGGTTCTGGCGGCTCGGCGGCGACTTCGAACGCGCGCACCGTTATCGCGACGAGCGCCTCGCGCTGCAACAGTCCAATCAAGTCTTTGTAGAGCGCCGCATGTACCTGCAAGCCGTAGCGCTGATGTTCTTCGACATAGCCATCGACGAAACGCGGCACGACACGCTCCTGCACCAACGCTTCGGTGAGTCGCGCGCTTAATTCGGCTGGAATGTCGGCCTGATTGCGTTTGCCCGGCGGCATCGGGACAACATCTTAGCAGGTGGCGTCAAAGCCGATGTTTGCGCGCGGTAAAGCAAAAAGGCCCGGCAGATTCGCCGGGCCTCTTCACTGGTTTAAGTTGTTCGCCGCGATTAGTGGATCGCGCGCGGTCCGTCTGCCGGAAGCCGTTTCGGCTTCGGTTCGGTCGGAGGAACGATCGGCGGAGCGATCGGGTCCTTCTGGAGCGCATGCTCGAGCACTTCGTCAAGCGTATGGACGTAAGTGATCTTCATGTCGCCCAGGATATCCGGCGTCAGATCGGCCACAGCGTTCGGCTCGTTGTCGGCCGGCAGCAAGACTTCCTTGATGCCAGCTCGCTTCGCGCCGAGCACTTTTTCTTTCACTCCACCGATCGGCAGCACGACTCCGGACAGTGTCATTTCGCCCGTCATCGCCAGTCGATCGCGCACCGGCCGCCCGCTGAGCAGGCTCACCAGCGCCGTCACCATCGCCGCGCCGGCCGAAGGACCATCCTTCGGAACCGCGCCCGACGGCACGTGGATGTGAATGTCCTGCTTCCGGAAGAAGTCGGGATCGATGCCGTAGCGTTCGCCGTTCGCGCGTGTCCACGTCAGCGCCGCTGTCATCGATTCCTGCATGACTTCGCCCAGATGCCCGGTCATCGTGAATTGTTTGCCGCCGCGCATTCTGGTGGCTTCGATGAAAATGATGTCGCCGCCCACCGGCGTCCAGACCAGGCCAACTGCAACGCCCGGCTTCTTGACGCGCTCTTCGACTTCCTTTTCCGTGCGGAACTTCGGCACGCCGAGGAATTCGCGAACGACTTCCGGTGTAACGACCATCTTCTCCGTCTTGCCTTCGGCGATGCGTCGCGCCTGTTTGCGCGTGATCGTTGCGATCTCGCGTTCGAGGTTGCGGACGCCCGCTTCACGCGTGAAGCTGTGAATCAGCTCTTGCAATCCGGCGTCTTCGAACTCGATCTGATCCGGCACCTTCAACCCGTGTTCCGTCGCTTGCTTCGGAATCAGGTATTTGTGCGCGATGTGGAGTTTCTCCTCACCGGTGTAACCCGGCAGTTCGATGATCTCCATACGGTCGCGCAGTGGCTCCGGAATTGGATCGAGCCAGTTTGCCGTCGCGATGAACAGCACCTTCGACAAATCGAACGGAACGTCGAGGTAGTGATCGCGGAACGCGTTGTTCTGTTCCGGGTCGAGCACTTCCATCAACGCCGACGACGGATCGCCACGGAAATCGCGTCCGAGCTTATCGACTTCGTCCAACATCATGACCGGATCGTTCGTTTCGCCGCGCTTCAAGCCTTGAATGATCTGGCCGGGCAGCGCGCCGATGTACGTCCGGCGATGTCCGCGAATCTCGGCTTCGTCGTGCATACCGCCAAGAGCGATGCGCACGAACTTGCGGCCGAGCGCTCGCGCGATCGACTTGCCGAGCGAAGTCTTACCGACGCCCGGAGGTCCGACGAAGCACAGGATCGGGCCTTTCATGCCCGGCTGAAGCTTCCTGACCGCGAGATAGTCGAGGATGCGCTCCTTGACCTTCTCGAGATCGTAGTGGTCCTCGTCGAGAATCGCTTTCCCCTTCGGGATGTCGATCTCTTCGGCGCCGCTCGATTTCGTCCACGGCAGCGACGTCATCCATTCCAGGTACGTACGCGACACCATGTACTCCGCCGAAGCCGGCGTCATCTTCGACAGCCGCTTCAGTTCGCGATCGCACTCTTTCCTGGCTTCCGCCGTCATGCCGGCTTCGTCCACTTTTTTGCGGAGCTCGTCGATCTCCTGCATCGAATCGTCGGATTCGCCGAGTTCCTTCTGAATCGCCTTCATCTGCTCGCGCAGCAAATATTCGCGCTGGTTCTGGCTGACCTGCTCCTGAACTTGTTCGTGAATCTTCGAGCGGAGTTCGAGAACCTCGAGTTCCTTCGAGAGTTCACGGCTCAACGCTTCGAGCCGCTTACGCACGTTCGGCGTCTCGATCAGCTCCTGACGAATCAGGGTTGAGAGCGAGGGCAACGTGCCTGCGATGAAGTCCGCGAGGCGTCCCGGATCGTCGATCGCCGTCGCGACCGAAGTCAGGTCATCCGAAAGCTGTGGTGAGTGGCTCACCACGTCGCGGAACAAATCTTGTGCGTTGCGTTGCAGCGCTTCGAGCTCTGCATCCGACTCGCCGTTCACATCCGGTTGAGCCTCGACGCGTGCGCGAAGATACGGTCGCAACGTAATCAATTCGGTGATCTGGATGCGCTGGAGCCCTTCCAGAAAAATCACCACATTGCCGTTCGGCATTTTTACGGTTTTATGAACCTTGGCCAGCGTACCGACCTTGTGAAGGTCCGCTGCCGCGGGGTCTTCCACCCGCGGATCAAGCTGAGCGACCACACCCAGCTGCTTGTCTTCTCCGTCTAAAGCATTAACCAGTGCAAGAGAGCTCTCACGTCCTACCGTCAGCGGCAGAACCGCACCGGGAAACAGCACCGTATCCCGAACGGGTAGGATGGGTAGAACTTCTGGCACTGAAAATTTCTTCTCAGCCATGATGTCCCCAATCTGAAGCGTGGTGACCGTCAACCTCAGAAGTACGATGAACCAGCCACGCTATGGTTAACTTAGATGCAGCAAGCTAGGAAACGATTTACAAGATGCAAAAGCAAAAGGCAGAAAATCTTAGTCGTTTAGACTAAACATCTTAGCATGGCCTAAATTCGATACTCGAAATCTGCATATCTCGTTTGTGTTGAAAGGGTTACGCACACAGGCATCAACTCTTCCCGACCCCACGCAACCCCTTGTTTTCGCTATCGGCTGATCCTGCTTCTTCTTCAGAGCGAGCCGATCCTTTCGGCTTGAATTTGCTTCGCAC
>DATAMU010000732.1:0-2210 GCA_036266605.1 Candidatus Acidiferrum sp.
AAGAGTGGGATCTCGCCACGGCGAGATAATCAGAGAATTTACGTGGAAGCAGCCGATCCATTCGCGGCAACCACGCGCGGAATGAATCGCAAGGCGACAGAATTCATGCAGTAGCGCAATCCCGTCGGCTCGGGACCATCCGTAAACACGTGCCCAAGATGCGAGTCGCACAGTTTGCATTTCACTTCGCGGCGCACCATGCCGAGTGAAATATCTTTGTGCTCATAGACATTTTCGTCCGCAATCGGCTTCCAAAAACTCGGCCATCCGGTTCCCGAATCGAATTTCGTCGATGAGTCGAACAATGCATTGTCGCAGCAGATGCAGCGATACAATCCCGCCGCATGCTGCTTGTCCAACTCGCCGCTGAATGCCCACTCCGTGCCGGCCCGCCGCGTAACGTCGTAGCTCAAGGGCGTGAGCTGCTTCTTCCATTCCTGCTTTGTTTTGCGCACCCGAGGCTGAGCGGCGGCACCGATGCGTTCACCCGTATCGGTAAATCGAATTATGGCGACCGGCGACGGATCGTCCGATGTGGGCGTAGGCTCATCGTCGGCGAACGCCGAACTTAGCACCCGCTGGACTCCGAACAATAATCCCAGCCCACCGAGCGTTGCTCCGCCGAAAATCAATCCCCTTCGCGATATGTCTCTCATAATCGGTACCAAGCAGTGCGTCAGTTTAGAAGCCCAATCTCAGCCTGCCGTCTCCTAAGATCTACGATATCCAGCAGCTTTTAGATGTCTCGTCATTCGCAAAGATTCATCCCCAATCAAGGACGCTGGCGACCGAGACCTGTCCAAGCGTTCAGTCATGCCGCTCTGGAATATGGTTCTTAAAGAGATACTTGCCCTCAGGCTACACCATCGATAATTTCATATCCAGGTCGGCGGAGAATCATCGATGACCAAGCGCACGATACTCGCAGCAGTTCTTTGTCTATTCGCAGCCGGCAACAGCCAGGCCCAGACGCCGCCCACATCCCCAGGTCCGGCAGCGGTCTGGAACGCGCTTGTGTCCGGAACTCCCGATCCTTCGCAGATCGCCCGCACCGAGAACGTCGATATCGTGCGTGACAAAGCGCACATCACTCTCATCGACGGCACTCTCCAATTGATTCAGCCTGCCAATGGTCGAGTCTATGGCGCAGCCTTTCGCGGCAATGGCCGGCTGCAAATCGAAACACCCAACAGCATCGAAGGTCAACAACTCCATCTCCTGGCCAAACTCGACAAGATCGATCTCGCCTTCACTGAGGCTACGTTCACCTTCAGCGACGATTTCGTGACAGAAGTATCCAAACAGGTGAAATGGCGCTCCGAAGGTACTGCGCCCGGCGATCTCTACGAGAAACGTCAGCGAGAGCGCGAAAATCTCGGTGAATCCAGTGTGCCGCGAATCTTCCAGAGCATGCTTTCGGAAGATCGGGCCAGAACCGCATTTTTTCTCGCCGATTTGAAAACGAAAGACAGGGGCTGGGTGGAGGTTCGCCGAGACGCTTTGCAGCCCGAAGATTTTTCCGTCGGTCACTGGTCGGACACGTTTCGCGGCATGCATTTCGACCTGTGGATGAGTTTCCCAACGGGCGGCATTGCTACAACGACTGCATGGCAGGACCCTCAAGCCAAGGAAGATTTCGCGATTCACTCAAACACACTGAACGTAACCGTAACTTCGGGCGCCGACCTGCACGCCACATCTACAATTGAGATTGATCCCAGATTCTCCGGCCAGCGAGTTTTGCTATTTGATCTGGATTCGAATTTGCGCGTTGAATCGATCAAGGATGCTCAAGGAAACTCGGTTGACTACACGCAGTCGCGCGAAGACAAAGACCGGCGGATATCGTATGGCGACTATCTCGCCGTCATATTGCCCTCACCTTTAAAACAAGGCTCGCCGCTATCCCTGACTTTCACTTACGGGGGAAAACGCGCCATCCGGAAAGCAGGCGACGGAAACTACTTTTGCGAAAGCTCTGGATGGTACCCGGATCGCCCCAACAGTTTTTCGACTCGCACAAGTTTCGACCTGACGTTTCACAGTCCCAAGAACACTCTGCTGGTGGCCACGGGCGGAAAAACGAGCGAGACCGTCGACGGCAACACGCGCATCACGACGTGGAAGAGCGAAATCCCGCTTGCGGTCGCCGGGTTCGCGTATGGCGACTATAAGGTCTCCAGCGAGAAGGCCGACAACGTCGGAGTCGA
>DATAMU010000733.1:0-1872 GCA_036266605.1 Candidatus Acidiferrum sp.
GTGGCCACCCGGGGCCGCACCAGCGCCGCCACACCTTGTGGATGCTCGGTGTCTGCTACGCCCTCAAACAGCCGGTCTGTCGTCCGCAAGATCGGAATCGCAATCTCTGGCCGGTCGATCACCGGAGCCAGCCGCTCTCGATGCCGCTCACCCGATTCGCTGAATAGCACTGCATCAATCGGACACCCAGACCGCAGCGCCTCTTCGACCAGCCGCACGCCTTCCACTCCGACAGCGCCAGTCTCCGTCGCCAGTCCGCCCCGAAGCGCCAACCGAAACTCTTTGAGCCAGCGATTGTCGCGCGAACTTATCGTCGCCATGCTCACACTGGCGCCGCCGCGCGGCCCTCGCGCGTTTCCGCCTGTCTTTACAGGTGTAGCCATAGCAGCGAGCCTAACAAATCCGCGCCCATCAAGCCATTTCGATGCTCCCGCCAAACCGTTTGCCTCGCCGCTGAGTTTTGTAGGGCCGACTTTACGTCGCGATCTTCCTCATTGTGTCTCGGTCTGACGCCAGTCGCGCCGTGTCTCGCCAACATGCCAATATCATTGCTTCCCCCAATCCATCCGTGGTAGCGTCGCCCAAATAATGGCAGCGCGGCGGAGCGCTGCGCGCTGAGTCATACGACTTCGCCGAGGGCCAAAACATTGCCGGCTGAATTGTTGCGCGTTAACCCGCAGACACCGGAAATCGATGCGCTGCGATACGCGGCTCATTTCCTAGTGCGCGGCAGTGTCATCGCAATCCCCACCGACACGTTCTACGGCCTCGCCGCCGACCCGTTCAATCTCGCCGCCGTGGATGAGCTTTATCGGGTCAAGGGTCGTCCGGAGACGCGCGCGCTGCCCATTCTCGTGAACTCGCTGGATCAAGCCCTCGTGCTTATGCGCCAGGGCATGCTCGAAGGCACGTCGATGGAGCATCCTCCACGCAATTTCACCAAACTGGCCCAAGCCTTTTGGCCCGGAGGGCTGACGTTGGTGGTCGAAGCTTCGAATCGCGTTCCGCTGAAGGTCACGGCAAGCACCGGCAAAGTTGCGCTGCGTTGGCCCAAACATCCCGTCGTTGAGCAACTGATCGACGAATTCGGCGGCCCAATCACCGGCACCAGCGCGAACATCTCTGGGTTTCCGTCGTGCGCCAACAGCGAACAAGTCATGAAGCAACTCGGTCTACGCCTTCCGCTTGTGCTTGATTCGGGCGAAACCGGTTCCGGCCTCCCTTCAACGATCATCGGAATTCACGACGAAAACTGGGAGATACTCCGCGAAGGCGCCATCGCGATCAACGACATCAAAGCTGTCCTCCAATAGTCACGCATTCAAACGACTCATTACCTTCTCTGCCCATCGGGTTCTTTCTGCTCTGTGCTCTCGGCGGCCTCTGTGGTGAAATCTTCTTGCACCCTTGCCGACCAACCACAAATCGCTCCTCGTTCTCGGCCTGATGTCCGGCACATCCGCCGACGGCATCGACATCGCGCTGACAAAAATCTCCGGCGCTCCGCCAAACCTAAACGCGAAGTTGCTCGATCACACGAGCGTCGATTTTCCTCCGCAAGTTCGGAAGGAAATTCTTCGCGTTGCCGAACAGACGCCTGTTCCCGCGGGCGACTTGAGCCAACTGAATTTCCGCCTCGGCGCAATCTACGGTGAAGCAGCCCTGACCGCATGTAAGAAATTCCGCGTCTCACCGAAGAAAATCGCGATCCTCGGCAATCACGGCCAAACGATCTTTCATCAGGGCCCTCCAGTCCGATATCTGGGCGGCCCCACAGCATCCACACTGCAAATCGGCGAGGGCGGCGTCATCGCAGCGCGCACCGGTATTACTACGGTTTCCGATTTCCGCTCCGCCGACATTGCGCTCGGT
>DATAMU010000734.1:0-6723 GCA_036266605.1 Candidatus Acidiferrum sp.
GGAGTGGAAGTTCGGCGCGAGCGTGATGAGCTGTTATTTCGTGCTGCGGATTCAGCGCGAAACGATGCACGGTCGGCGAATCGGCGCACGGAGTCGAGGCGGAAAGAGTTTGAGCACCCAATCGATTTGAAGAGAGAATCGACGATCGCAGTGCCGTGCCTGGCGCGCGCTTTTCGCTTCACGAAGATTGACTGGCTGGAGCAGAGAGAGGAAACTAACGGCAACGGATCGGTTCTGAATCACGACGCTCTTTGCAGCCCGCTCGTGCTGCGGAACTGGCGCCCAGGAGACACCTTCCAGCCATTGGGACATCGCAAGCCGCACAAGCTGAAACGCCTGTTGAACGAGAAGCGCGTCAGTCGATGGGAACGAGACGGTTGGCCCGTTTTGACCAGCGGGGGTGTCATCGCGTGGGTCCGCGGATTCCCGCCAGGTGCGGCCTATGCGGTCACTGCCGGAACGACCGCGGCGGTGCAAATCGAAGAGTATGCAACTTCGTCCCATTGACTACGGGGCCGCTGGTAGAAGCTTTCCGGCGGGCGTACAATGGGTGGATGGGTTGAACGGCGGGCGGCGGTACCGGCGGGCAGGTGCCGGGCGCCGTTACGACGACCCGGCTACGATGACTTTAGCGTTGGCGGCGCATCTAAGTATTTGTAGGTATGCCGCGGCGCCTGGCGGTCCCCGATTTGAAGCAAGTTCAAGGTTTGGGGGCAGCATCGGCGTCTAACGTTTAGCGGCGAGTTTTGTGGCGTCGGGTACTTTGGGGGACCGGGCTTGGGGGCTCGGTGCCGGGCCAGCAAAATATCTTCCGGGCTCGGGATAGAAGTGAGGGCGATGTGAATTCGAGTTCGACAGTCAAAACCATCCTTTTCTGGATCTCGATCGTGTTCCTGGGCGTGATGCTCTGGAAACTCGTGTCGGCGAACGGACAGTCGTCGCGCGATCAAGAGCCCAGCTATAGCGACTTCTTGAAACAGGTTGACGAGGGCGACGTCAAGGAAGTGACGATGTATTTGTCGCCGAACAGCTACGAGCTGCAAGGCGAATACATCAAGCCGCCGAACGTGAAATTTCACGTGCCCATCTTCAAGGAAGCGGCTCCGGAAATTACGAAGGAACTGACGGACAAGAAGGTCGCCATCAAGGTGAAAGAAGTTCGGAGTGGCGATTGGGTTTTGATTTTGTTGAACGCGGCCCCGCTGCTTTTGCTCGTCGGGTTCTGCTTGTTCCTGATGCGGCAGATGCAGGCCGGCGGAAACAAGGCGCTGAGCTTCGGCAAGTCGCGCGCGCGCCTGCTTTCGGCGCAGCAGAAAAAGGCGACGTTTAAGGATGTCGCGGGAACCGACGAAGCGAAGGAAGAGCTTCAGGAAATTATTGAGTTTTTGAAAGACCCGCAAAAATTCCAGAAGTTGGGCGGGCGCATTCCGAAGGGCGTGCTGCTCGTCGGGCCTCCGGGTACGGGCAAAACTTTGCTGGCGCGAGCGATTGCGGGCGAAGCGAACGTGCCGTTCTTCTCGATTTCGGGTTCGGACTTCGTCGAAATGTTTGTCGGCGTTGGCGCGAGCCGCGTTCGCGATTTGTTTGAACAGGGCAAGAAGAACGCCCCTTGCATCATTTTTATCGATGAAATTGACGCGGTCGGCCGTCATCGCGGCGCCGGCTTGGGCGGCGGTCACGATGAGCGAGAACAGACGCTGAACGCGCTGCTCGTCGAAATGGATGGGTTCGAATCGAACGAAGGCGTGATTTTGATCGCCGCAACGAACCGGCCCGACGTCTTGGATCCGGCGCTGCTGCGGCCGGGACGTTTCGATCGTCGCGTGGTTGTAGCGCGGCCTGACGTCAAAGGACGCGAAGAAATTCTTCGCGTTCACACGCGCAAAGTTCCCATTTCCGACGACGTCGATCTCTCAATCATCGCGCGCGGTACCCCGGGATTTTCGGGCGCCGATCTCGCGAACCTCGTCAACGAAGCCGCACTGTGGGCGGCGCGCCAGAATCGCAAGTACGTGATGATGGCGGACTTCGAAATGTCGAAAGACAAAGTGCTGATGGGCGTCGAGCGCAAATCGATGATCCTGTCGGACGAAGAGAAAAAGAACACCGCGTATCACGAAGCAGGCCACGCGCTGGTCGCGGCGATGACTCCGGGCGCTGATCCAGTGCACAAGGTTACGATCATTCCGCGCGGCATGGCACTAGGCTTGACCATGCAACTGCCGGAAGACGACAAGCACACCTATACGCGCGAATATCTCGAGACGATGCTCGCCGTGCTGATGGGCGGCCGCTCGGCAGAGGAAATTTTCCTCGGTCACATCACCACCGGCGCGGGCAACGACATCGAACGCGCCACCGAAATCGCTCGCAACATGGTTTGCGAATGGGGCATGAGCGAACTCGGGCCTCTGGCATTCGGTAAGAAAGATGAAGCGATCTTCCTTGGCCGCGAGATCAATCAACATCGCGACTATTCGGAAGACACGGCGATCCAGATCGACAAGGAAGTGCGCCGCATCGTGAACTCGGGTTACGACAAGGCGAAGGCGATCCTCGGCAACAATAAGGAAGTCCTCGAGCGCATCGCCCAGGCATTGCTCGAGCGCGAAGTGATCGACGCCAACGAAGTGAAGCTGCTGATGGAAGGCAAACCGCTGCCGGAAAAGCCGCGGACTCCGCCGACGCCACCGCCACAAGCGGCACCGAGCGCGGATCCGAAGGTGGTTCGGCCAGAGTTGCGGCCGGCGCCGGGCTTCACGCGTGGAGAGAATCCGGCGAAGGCGTAGTCTCTAGAAACTTCGATCAACAAACTTCAGGGCGCGGCTTCGGTCGCGCCCTTTTTGCTTTTGCACGCTAGTGGCGGAGCTACGCGAGTTCGCGCTCGATTTGCTCGAGCGACTTCCCTTTTGTTTCTGGAACGGCGGCGAGAACAAAGAAGAATCCTGCGAAGCAAATTCCAGCGTACGTCCAGAATGTGCCGGCAGAGCCGACCGCTCGCTGCAACAACGGAAACGTGAACGTAAGAATGAAGGACGCGATCCAGAGCGCGGAGACAGCGACAGAAACGCCCAAGCTGCGGATGCGATTCGGGAACAATTCCGAGATCAGCACCCAAGTCACAGGTGCGAGGGATAGCGCATAGAAACCGATCGTACACAACGTGAGCAGCAGAATCGGCAAGCCTTTCATGCCGGCGCGATACGTGAAGCCAAGCAGCGCGTGCGAGATGCCGATCCCAGCTGCGCCGAAGAGCATCAGCGCGCGGCGACCGACGCGATCGACAAGGCCGAGTGCGAGCAACGTGAACACAAGGTTGATCGTCCCAGTGATGACGATGTTGAAGAGAACGCCGCTGATGCCGTAGCCGGCGCTGCGATAGATGTCTTCGGCGTAGTTGAAGATGACGTTGATGCCGCTCCATTGCTGCAAGACGGCGAGCGCGATGCCGATTCCGAGGATTTTGCGGATGCTGGGTGTGAGCAACATGCGGAGTTCGCTTGTCGCTCGCGGTTGATCGTTCGTCTCGCCAGCCAGTGTTTCGCGAATTTCCCGAAGCGCAATTTCGCTGTAGTCTTCGCCGCCGATGCGTGCGAGAGTTCGCCGCACTTGTGCTTCGTCGCCACGGCGCGCGAGCCAGCGCGGGCTCTCTGGAATTAAAATCGCGCCTATCAAGAATGCAATCGAAGGCACGGCGACGGCGGTAAACATCCAACGCCACCCATATTGCCCGTTCCACGACTCGCGAATCATCTCCTGGGTGGCGACATCGGCAACGCGTTCCGCGATGAGCCAATTCACGATTTGCGCCGCGAGAATACCGACGACGATGGTGAGTTGATTGAGCGTCACCAACCGGCCGCGCCACGGTGCGGGGCTAACCTCGGCGATGTAGGTCGGTGAAACGTTGGATGCGATTCCGATCGCAACGCCACCGGCGATGCGCCACGCGACGAATGCGACGAAGCTGAATGCCCAGCCTGTAAAAATAGAAGACACGGCGAAAAGAAGCGCTGCGAGGATCAGCAGCTTCTTGCGGCCAAATCGTTCGCTGAGCGCGCCGCTCAAAATCGAGCCGAAGAGGCATCCCACGAGCGCGCAACTATTCGCCCATCCAATTGCAGTTTCCGACGTAAGCCCGAAATAACTTTCGTAGAACGGCTTCGCGCCGCCGATGACGACCCAGTCGTAGCCGAAGAGCAATCCGCCGAGCGCGGCGACGGAGGAGATCATCCAGACGTAGCCGATGTTGTAATGGATGGAGAAATCCGCGGCGACGCTTCGCGGTTCGCTATTTCCAGCGGGTGTGATCACGAGCGTTGGCTGTGCGCGGCCGGCGATTGAAGTTTGAGTTCGGCGAGCAAATCCGCGGCGTGTGCGTTGTTGGGATCTGCGCTGAGCACGCGATCGAGCAGCTTGCGGCCGGCAGCAATCTCGCCGAGCCCGATTCGCGCTTGCGCTTCGAGAAAATCGGCGCGAACGGCATTCCGCATTCTCGCGTCGTCTTCGAACAAGAGCATTTGCGGCAGCGACGTTGCGAAGTAATCGACCCTCGGCTCTTCGGTTCTCAGCGCGACAGCGAATTCGAGCAGACGCTGCAACAAATCATGGGCGTCTCTCGTGCGCCCAATTCGCAGCAGCGCGAGGGCATTGTAGTAACTGAGCTCCGAAAACGACGTCACGCGCATGAGCTGAAAATCGCCGCGATGAGTGGCCGCGAGTCCCCAAGCGTCACGAGCTGCCGAAGAATCACCCGACGCGTCGAGCGCGACGCCACGCCAATAGTGAATATCGCTCTGATTCGACAGTGGATGTTTCGCTTCGCCAAGGTTTTCAGGCGGATCGAGCGCAGCGTCAAACAAACGGCGCGCTTCGGCAAGATCGCCTTGATGCAAAGCACCCCGGCCCAGCGCGAGGTGCGTACGGACGTGCTGGCCGAGCGCCAAACCCTCGCCGCCCTCCCAAGGCTGAAACTTTCGCGAGCGAACGATAGCCAGCGCCTTCTCGTGCTGACGCGTCTGGTTATAGAGGCTGGCGAGTTCGACGGAAAGATCGTCGCGCGAGTTCGCAAGATCAAGGTGGCGCTCGAGCTCCGCCAGTCGAACTTCGGGCCGTTCACCAATGCGTTTCCAGAGTTGATCGCGTTCGTACAGAACGCGTGAATCAGCCGGATTTGCGGTGAACGCTCTATCAAATGCGTCGCGAGCCTTCGCGGTGTCTTTCGCGACATTGAAATACGCGATACCGAGATTGCGCCAAGCTATCGAGAACGTTGGATCAATCTGCGCTGCGCGTTCCCACATCACGATCGCATCTTTGTGCCGGCGACGCGCGTAGAGCAGATTGCCGAGATAGTACGGAGCGCGTGCGTCCTTTGAACGCGCGGCTATCGCAGATTGGAGAACGAGCATTTCTTCCAGTCGATTCGGAAAGCAGTAGTCCGGACTCGCGCTGGCTGCTTCGGTCCATGCGCGGTCTGCGCCGGTGGCGTCTCCGTGCTTCGCTCGAAATGCCGCAAGCGTGTAGAACACGATCGGAGCTGAGCCATCGCTCCCCGGCACGCGGGCCGTGCGTTCGAGAATCGCGATCGCTTCAACGAGTAAGCCACACTGCGCCAAATAGAAAGCAAGATCGAGCGCCATCTGCGCGTCGGACGGAACCTCGCCGCTCGCGAGATAGCGTCCGCCGATGTCGAGCGGGTCGAGCGCACGCGTCTCATCGAGGATTCGGCCGGCATCTTCCGGTCGGCCGGCTTTACGCAGAGCGATCGTAGCGAGATTGCGCGTGTTGAGATTGTCCGCGTCTTTACGCAGCGATTTCAGCGCATGCTCGGCGGCCTGAGCCCAGTCCCCCCGGCTCGCATCGATTTCAGCGAGACGCTGAAAGGCCGCGGCCTGCCATTTACCGCTCCACGTCGATTTGTAAAAGGCGTCATACGCTTCGCGGTCGCGCCCGAGGTAACGCAGCGTGAGCCCGAGACTGTAGTGCGGCTCTTCGTCATATGGATTCGCATTGCGCGTAGTGAGCCGGTCGATGGCCGCGCGCAAATATTTCTCGGCTTCGGCAAATTCTCCGCGTCGCAAATGCCAAAGCCCCATCGCGTTGTTGCAACGCGAATCCCCCGCATCTCGCCGCAAAGCTTCGCGCCAGTAAATCTCAGGATGCCGCGTCGCGTGACGATACTGGTCGAGATGTAAGCCGACTACATAGAGTTCGTCATTGCTCGAAACATCCGCCGGCAACGGAGGCTCCGTCGCAGCAGCTGGCAGCCTTGGATTTTCTGTCAGTGCGGCGGGTTGATAGCGCAGAATTTCGCTCGCGTTTTTATCCGACACAACAAGAGTGACGTCTTCGGCGCACGTTCCCGCGGATAGTTCGACTTGTTCGATCAGCGCTACGCCGATCGTCAGATCCCTCTGCCATTCAGCGACGCATCTGGCATTCGCTTCCAGACGCACGGTCGCGCCGGGAAAATCACGCGTCACGCAAACTCCGACGCGAGCAGTTCCCCTCTCAATGACTAGGCTGGCCGCCGCATCCAGGTTCGCCATCTGCGCCGGCCCAATTTCGCGAATCGGATACCAATATTGGCTGAATGTCTTCGTCTCGCCCGGATCGAGAAACGAAAAGTCCGGCTGATTGTCCGTGAAAACGCCGGTCATCAACTCGATGTACGGTCCGTCGTCATCCGTAAGATTGCGATCCCACGCATAGCCGAATTTG
>DATAMU010000735.1:0-11030 GCA_036266605.1 Candidatus Acidiferrum sp.
TCAGTTTTTATCGCCGCTCAGCAACAAGCGCGACGATCAATACGGCGGCAGCTTTGACAATCGGATTCGGCTCGCGCTCGAGGTGACGAAGGCCGTTCGCGAAGTGTGGCCCGCAAATTTGCCGCTGTTCTGCCGCGTGTCGGCGACGGATTGGGCCGATGGTGGCTGGGACATTGGTGAGACGGTTGAGCTGGCCAAACGGCTGAAGCCGCTGGGAGTGGATTTGATCGACACCTCGAGCGCGGGGCTTGTGCCGTATCAGAAGATTGCGGTCGGCTTTGGCTACCAGGTTCCGTTTGCCGAAGCGATTCGCAAGCAGGCCGATGTTTTGACGGGCGCGGTTGGAATGATCACCGACGGCGCGCAAGCCGATACGATCATCACGACGGGACAATCGGATGTTGTATTCCTGGCCCGCGAACTACTGCGTGATCCCTATTGGCCTCGGCGCGCGGCGCAAGAGCTGCACACAAAGATCGAGCCGCCCGTTCAATATCAGCGTGCGTGGTGACGGCTTGACGCGTACGGCTGACTCCCGCTCAAGCTCTGGGTCCGACGCCGGACAACAATTCGACATCGTTTCTCGTAATGGCTGCGTGATCTTTCAGGTTCGCGTTCAGCCTCGCGCCAGCCGCGACGAAATCGCCGGCGTCATGGACGGAGCGCTCAAGCTGAGAATCCAGGCTCCGGCAATCGAAAATCGCGCCAACGAAGCTGTCTGCGAATATCTCGCCACGCTTTTGAAAACGCCGAAATCCGCTGTTAGAATCCTCGGCGGTGAGCACAGCCGCGTGAAGCGCGTCGAGATTCGCGGGGTTCAGCCGCAGCAAGTCCTGGCCTTGCTCTCGCACGAAGCATAACCATCAACGAGTCACACCGAGAGGCGCATGGCCTTCAACCTTCAAGAATTACAAAACGATATCCGAGCGGCGAAACTCGACGGCTGGCTTTTCTATGACTTTCGCGGACGCGATCCGATTGCTCATCGCATTCTGGCGCTGCCGCCGGGGATGCGCACGCGGCGGTGGTTTTATTTTGTGCCGGCGAAAGGCACGCCTCGCAAATTGGTGCATAAGATTGAGACTGAGTCGCTCGCCGCGGTGCCGGGCGAAACCCTTTATTACGCCGGATACGACGAGCTGCGAAAAAATCTCGCCAAGGCGATCGGCCGCGCAAAAGTTGTCGCCATGCAGTATTCGCCGAAAGCTGCGGTGCCCTACGTGGCGATGGTCGATGCGGGAACAATCGAGTTGGTACGCGGTGCCGGAGCGAAAGTGGTCAGCTCGGCGGACCTGGTTCAAAAGTTTGAAGCTTGTTGGACTTCGCAACAACTCGAGTCGCATTTTGCGGCTGGAAAAATAATCGATCGTGCCATTCGCGGAGCCTTCGAGGAAGCCGCGAAGCATGTTCGCGCCAAGCAGACGTTGACCGAATACGACTTGCAGCAGTGGTTCCTCAAACAATTTGATGCGAATGGGATCTATCGCGAAGACGGGCCGGATGTCGCGGTGAATGCTAACGCAAGCGATCCGCACTATGCCCCGGTTCAAGGTAAAGCGGCGCCGATTCGAGAAGGCGATCTATTGCTTCTCGATGTTTGGGGTAAAACGAAAGACGCGGGCAGCGTCTACTACGACGTGACCTGGATGGGTTACGTCGGTGCGAAGGTGCCCGAGAAATACGCGAAAGTTTTTGGTGTGTTGCGCGACGCGCGCAACAAAGCTGTCGATTTGATTCTCACGAGCGTTGCCGCAGGGAAGCCGCTACAAGGCTGGCAGGTCGATAAGGCCGCGCGCACGATCATCGACAAAGCCGGCTACGGAAAATATTTCTTTCATCGTCTCGGGCACAACATCGGCGAAACCATCCATGGAAACGGGGCCAACATGGACAACCTCGAGACCCATGATATCCGCCACCTAATCCCAAAGACTTGCACATCGATCGAGCCCGGCATCTACATGCCTGAGTTTGGCATGCGTACCGAAGTGAATGTGTACATCGGAGATGGCGAAGCGCGCGTCACCGGCGCCATCCAAGATGAAATCGTGCCGCTGCTTGCCTGAGCGCGACGCGCCTCCTGAAACAGCACCGGAATGAATTTTTTCGACGCAGCGCCGCGAAATGTCGGAAAATAGAATCCGCAAATGATCGACGAACCCCACAACGAGCAGCAGGCTTCTGAAGTGCCCCTTCGATCAGCGGCGTCAGAGCCCGAAAGCCAACCTCAAATTCAGCAAGTGCAACCACACGCGAACCGCGCGCACACCGCGGCAACCGTAATCGGCGTCGCTGGATGGCTCTTGCCCGGCCTTGGACACGCTCTACAAAAAATGTGGGGCAGGGCAGTCGCCTGCTTTCTTACCGTCGGCGTACTCGTGTTGATCGGATCGGGCATGCGCGGAAACTTATTTCAATCGGCAGACTCGGATGCATTCGGCAGACTCGGGTACGTCGCCGACGTTGGCACGGGAAGCTTCTACTGGCTGGCGAAAGCGCTCGAAGTCAAAGGTCCCGACGTCTCGCGAGCCGACGGTGACTACGGCACGCGTTTCTTGGCGGCCGCCGGCGTTTTAAATTTGCTGGCAGCGTTGCACGCCTACGAGGCCGCTCGCGGACGCAAAGCGTGATAAATCGAAACCGGCAGGACAAATTCGCGTTGAAGCATCCGTGGACACTCACGCAATGATCTTCAACCTCAGCCACTTCCAGGCCATGATCCTGTTCGCGCTGATGGTTTCGGTCGCCTTCGGATTCTTGAGCCGTCGCCCCATGCGAGAGCGTGCAAAATACATCGGCTGGTCGTTTCTGCTGTTTGTCCTGATCGGAGTGGGAATCGGATGGATGATGTACCCGTTCTCGCGTTGAGCGAAGCAAAACAACCTTCGCTTCGCCCGCCTTCAACAAAAAATCAATCCTGCTGCGAATCGCGCTTTACTTTCCTTTGGCTTTCGCCATCTTGGCGGTGACATACAACAGCAACTTGCGATCTTTCTCATCCATCTTGGACAAGAATCGGATGATCTGTTTGAGATAGCGGGCATCTTTGCCGGATGCGCCCCAGGCGTCAGCGCCCGTGCCTTTGATGTCGAGGGCCGGGTGTCTCTGCGGTGGCTCGTCGCCCTCGTACAACAGTTCGTAGAGCGGGACTTCCAGAGCGCGTGCGAACTTTTCGAGCGTTTCCACCGCGGGAACGGTGTGCCCATTTTCCACGCGTGAGACGTAACACCTGAGGAGGCCTGTCCGCTCCTCGATGTCGCCCTGCGACAAGTTCTTTTTCTCCCTAAGACTCCGCAACCGATCAGCCACAATCATCTGTCCTGCCTCCGGAAATTCGTTCCCGCTGCAACCGCGTTGCAACGCAGCATACAATAATTTCGGTCTAGTACCATCCGTTATTTATTCCCGAGAGTAGTATGTAACTTTGAATTGACCCCGGCTTGCAATTTGTGCTTGGATGTTACCAATGATGTATCTAATGTCCGGATACAATTCTTCATTGGGTCGGTATCCGGCCACCCCGAGCGTCCGTAGTTCATGTGGGCCAGCTGTCGTCATCGCAAATAGAAGATGTGCCGCGGGTGTTGCTGTGCCAGCGATGGGTTTCTATTTTGAGGAGATGACCGAATGCAGACAGGGGCATGTGTTCTCCGTGAGGTTGACCTAGCTACAAGTCTTCGCGCACTTCGCGAATTGCCCATTGGTGTTATGGTTTGGCAATTGGGCGACGCTAAAGATGTGCGAAGTCTCCGATTGGTCGCCGCCAATCCCGCCTCGGAGCGGGAGCTTGGTGTTTCGCTGAGCTTTGCTCTAGAGAGAAGGATTGCTGATTGTTTCCCGAAGTTGCTCGACACGCCGGTTCCTGAGCGTTGTCTGCAAGTGATACTTTCGGGCAAGCCAGATACCTTCGGCGAATTCGTCTACCACGATGTGCGCGTTCCGGAAGGCGTTTTCTGGGTGGAATGTTTTCCGCTGCCTGACCACTGTGTCGGTCTCGCCCTTGCGAATATCACGCAACGGAAGCGCGAGACTCAGGCGCAGAGCCGCGCATTGCAACTCCTTCATCGCGTCACATTATTTTTAAATGATGCCCCTACGGTGCTGGATGCCGCAAAATTTTGTGTCGATGAGATCTGCACGCGGATCGGCTGGCCCGTCGGGCGCTTCTTTCTCTCCGATGAAGCAAGCCCTTCAAGATTTATCGCCAATCCGGTGTGGTATTTCAGCGACGCCCCTCGTTTCAAGGCGTTCCGCATGGCGACTGAGTTGTATGAGCGCGATGTCAGCAACAAACTCGCTCTCGAATACCGCACAATTCAAGGCAAAAAAGCAGGGCTCAGGAAGTCCGTCGGATTCTCGGTCGTTGAAATCGATCATCTTCGCGGCGTTCTGGAATTTTCCTCGGAGGGCTCGGAGTCGCTCGATGAGCATGTTTTTCGCGCCATTTCGAACGTTGGATTCCAGCTCGGTCAGGTATTTGCCCGTGAGCGTCTCGCGCGTGAGTTTGCTCTTGTTCAAGGTTTGATACACGCACATCATGCTCATCACGACGCCATAGCAAAGACTCACCTTATAGGTGATGGATCGCTGTTGAATTCGGCAGCGGCGATTGAGACACAAAGCCGGCTTGGTGTCGCGGTCGTAAATTCATCGAAGGGTGTGCTCGAAGCGGCGCGAGAAGTGCGACAACGTTTGGCCGAGTTGAAGCGCCTTATCGCAAAGCCGGCCCCATCGACGCCCTGCGCGGAGTCTCAAGCGCACTAACGCCGAGCGCCTTCAATCTCGGCCACGCGCGCGAGCACCACGCGCACCACGCGGTCGCACCGCTCGCCCATAAACGGGAACGCTTCCCGCGCCTTCACTCCCACGCGCGAAAACAGCCACCCTCGCATCATCGCGTGACCTCGGTGCAACCGAACCTTCACGTTCTGCTCACTCAAATTGAGTGCCGCCGCCGTCTCCGCCGTATCCATCTCCTCGACGTCGCGCATCATCACCACCGCGCGATACGCGTCCGGCAGCGCCAGCACCGCTTCATCGAGAAGCTGGCCCAGCTCGGTGTGCGTCGCGCTTTGCTCCGGATCGAGTGCCGGATCTACCACGTTCATGGAAACATCTCCGTCAGTGGCCGTGTCATCGAACTGCAGATTCCGCCCTCGTTGCCGCAACCGTCCTAGCGCCTCGTGTACCGCGATCCGGGTCAGCCAAATCGAGAACGGCGCCCTTCCTTCAAACTGCTCGAGGTGCTGATAGGCGCGAACGTACGCCGCCTGCATCACATCTTCCGCTTCCGTATCGTCGCGCAGGATTGCGCGCGCGACCCGGTACAAGCGCTGGTTGTAGCGCCGCATCAAAATCTCATAGAGCGCCGTCTCGCCGGACCTGACCCGGTTCACGACCTCCTCGTCGCTCCAGCCTTCCGAGCGGTTCGCCGCAATCGCTTCCGTCGCTTCCATGGCCCTCACTCTACAAGAGTCGGATGCAGGGAATCCGTTACATGGCTGTTTCCGGCCCCGTATCGTTAATCAAACAAAAACTTTGTAACGCCCGGCCCTCTTCGCGCTCATTTCTATTGGAGGTCGAAATGGCGGAATTCGACGAACATCTCAACACAGCCTGGTGGGTCCTGCGCGTCGGTCTCGGCGTTGGCCCGATCATCACCGGCATCGACAAATACTTCAATAAACTCGCCGACTGGGGCATGTACCTCAGCCCGCTCGCTACCAAGACCATCCCGGTCAGCACCGCCACATTCATGCACATCGTCGGCGTCGTAGAAATCCTCGCTGGCATTGTTGTTCTCAGCAAATTCACGCGCTGGGGCGCGTACATCGTCATGCTCTGGCTGATCGGCATCGCCACAAATCTCGCCCTCACCGGCATGTTCTGGGATCTGGCCATGCGCGACATCGAAATTGCTCTTGGCGCATTCGCGCTCGCCCAGCTGAGCGTCGTACGCGAAGAACAGTTAGTCAGCGTTCGTGGAAAACACCCACAGCCCGTCGCTGTGAACCACTGACACTGCGTTTGGATTTTGTCCTAAGGGGAAGTTCTATCTGAAAGGGAGGAATGGAATGAAGAAGTTCGCTGCACTCGCATTGTTTGTCGGCATGTCGGCGCTTCCCGCGTTGGCGGCCACCGAAACGTTCAAGGATGCGCCGGTCGTGGACGTCAATTGTTCGCCGAAAGCCACCGCCGATCCCGATTCACACACCAAAGCTTGCGCGCTGAAGTGTGAAAAGAGCGGCTTCGGCATTTACACGTCGGACAAGAAATTTCTCAAATTCGACGCCGACGGCAACAAGAAGGTCGTCGAAGCGTTGCAGGCGACCGACAAGAAAGACCACCTCCGCGCCGATGTTAGCGGCGATGTTTCGGGTGACACCATCAAGGTCAGTTCGTTCAAGCTCCAATAGTTTCTCGTGTGGAGCAATAATGCGCGCTGTGGCAGACGAGAAGGCTGCCTCGGCGCGCATTTTGTATTTTCGAGCCTGCTGGGCGCTTGCTTCAGAAGTCCGCTGTTGTCATTCCGTAACGCTCGCCAAAATCTCACCCCGGCGCCACTGGCGAGATCGCTGATCCTTTGCTAAATTAGTTCTGCTGGATTCAGTCCTCGTGCATCGTACTCCGGTGCTTCCTGCAGAGCCGAGGTAGCTCAGTGGTAGAGCAGCCGATTCGTAATCGGCAGGTCGTGGGTTCAACTCCCACTCTCGGCTCCACTCTTTTTCTTACGCATGTCCTTATTCCTTCTTAGCTCTTCACGAACCATCCACTAGTTCAAATCCACTACGCACTCCGCAATTCTCCAACTCTGACGTTCGCGCCTTGCAGCTCCCGCGATGACTCCTCGCATCCATCCCAAAAATGAAAACTTGACATTCACAACCAAAGGAAAGTAAATGAAACAAATCGAAAGTACCTCTGGATCGCGGCTTCCACCTCGGAAGTGGTCAAGTGGTCTTAAACCGGAAGCCGCGAAGTAGGTAAATACGAAAGTGGGGTGGGTATGGACTCGATTCTCCGCATCAACAGCAGTCGCGCACGCATTTACAAAACAACCGCGGCAAAGTTCGCCTTCGCATTCGCAACAATCTTAGCCACCGCTTCGACGGCGACTCTTCTCGCTCCCTCGCTGGCCGCCGCCCAATCTAGCTACACGGCCCAGCTCTCCGGCACCGTTACCGACTCCAGCGGCGGCGTCATCCCCAACGCCAAAGTCACGCTCACCGACGAAGGTACCGGTGTCTCCTCGACTCTCAATACCGACGAGCGCGGCGTCTTCGTATTCGTCGGCATTCGTCCATCGACCTACACCATTAACGTCTCCGCCACCGGTCTCAACACTCAAGAGCGCAAGGGCGTCGTCCTCGCCGTCAGCCAGCAGGCCAACATCGATATCACGCTCAAGCCCGGCGCTACCACCGAAACTGTCAACGTTACCGACCAGGCGCCCCTCCTCGACACCGGTAACGCCTCGCTCGGCACCGACGTCACCAACGAATACGTCCGCGACATTCCTCTCATCAATCGCAGCTTCTTCGGCCTGGTCTTCCTCGCCGGCGGCGTCACCGAAACCTCCGGCTCCGGCACGCAAGACTCCTACCCCTCCGGCACGAACTTCGTCTCTAACGGCCAGCGCAACTCCACCGCCGAAGTTCGTCTCGACGGCGCGCTCACCAGCGCCCCCGAACAGGGCGAAGGCGGCACCACCAACGTCTACTATCAACCTTCCGTCGAAATCGTTCAGGAATTTAAAGTCGAGAACAACAGCTTCTCCTCCGAATACGGCAACAACGGCGGCACCGTCGTCAACATCGTCCTCAAGGAAGGCACCAACAACTATCACGGCAGCGGCTGGTGGTACGGCCAACGGTCCGCTCTCGACGCCAACGACTTCTTCGACAACGCCGGCGGCGTCCCCAAGCCCGACCACGTCCGCGATCAATACGGCTTCTCGCTCGGTGGACCGATCAAGAAGCAGAAAACATTCTTCTTCGTCGACTTCGAAAAGACGCGCCAAAACGATCCAGTCAACCTTTCCGGCACCGTTCCCACCGATGCCCAGCGCAATGGCGATTTCTCGCAAACGTTCAATCCCGACGGGTCGCTCCAGCAAATTTTCAACCCGTTCAACTGCGTGCCGGTCAGCGGCAATCCCGCCGATGGCTGCAACCGCACGGCGATCGCCGGCAACAATATCGCTACCGCTGGCTTGATCAATCCGATCGGCCAGGCGCTCCTCAAACTCTATCCCGAGCCGAATCAGCCCGGCGATCCCGTCACCGGCGCCGACAACTTCCGCACCTCGACTCTCTCCTCCGCTCCCGGCTACCAGTTCGACGTTAAGATCGACCAGCATTTCAGCGACAAACTTCGCGTCGGTGTTCGTTACAGCCAGCTTCACTCCGAATTTAACGTCCCGTTCGTCCTTGGCAGCGATCAGTTCGGCGACGGCCAGACGTCGTTCACCGACGTCCACAACGTCGGCGTTGAAATGAACTGGACGCTCAATCCGACCACGCTCGTCACCAGCCGCTTCGCCCTCGATCGCGTCAACGCTCCCGTCCACTCTGCGCTACCCGATCTTTCCAGCGTCGGTTTCCCGGCGAGTCTTAACGTCAACGGCTTCACTCGCATGCCGGCCATCAATGTGGACTCCAATAACGACGAGCTGTCGATGTACACCCAGTGCTGTACCGACACCAACTTTGCTCACACGCTCTTTAGCTACTCGTCGGCGATCTCCTTCATCAAGAATCGCCATACCTTCAAAGTCGGTTTCGAGCAGCGCGAATTCTTCAACAATTTCGATCAGCCTTCCGATCCGACCGGCACCTTCCACTTCGCGCAAAATGTTACCGCGCAAGCTCCTCAGAGCGGCGACACCACGCAAGGCAACTCCTTCGCCAGCCTGCTCATGGGCTACGGCGATTCCGGCAGTCTCGGCATCTCCCCGAGCGTGGCCGATAAATCGATGGAAACCGCCTTCTACGTTCAGGATGATTGGAAAGTCACGCCAAAGCTGACCATCAACCTCGGCCTGCGCTACGAGTGGAGTTCGCCGTACACCAATCGCAGAAACGATCAGCAGTTCAGCGATTTTTCGGGCGACACAGGTCAATCCGTCGTTCTTTTCCCAGGACAGGCTCCGACCGAACTCAAAGGCACCACGCTTTTCGTCAATCAGGGCGGCTTGGGTCGCAGCGTCCCCACCGATCGCAACAATTGGGCACCGCGCGTCGGCTTTGCGTGGTCCTTCGATCAGAAAACCGTTATTCGCGGCGGCGCCGGCGTCTACTATGGCCTCAGCCCGGCAACCAACTTCCAGTACACCGGCACGGCGTTCAGCACGACCGACCCGGTGCTCTTCACCACCGACAACTTCGCCACACAATTCGCGACGCTCGCGAATCCATTTCCGCTGGGCATCGGGCAGCCGCAAGGCACCAAGTACGGTGCGCTCGCCGAATGGGGCTACGATAACGGCAATAACCTCGGCACCGAAGAAGCGCACAACGCCGACATCTTCCAATGGAACATCGGCGTCCAGCGTCTGCTCCCCGCACAGATCACCATCGGCGTCGACTACTCTTCGAACCGCAGCACGCACCTGCCCTGGGGCGGGTACTCCAGCACACGCAATCGCAACTTCGTTCCCAGCGACACGCTTGCCAACCTGGTATCGACAATGAATCCTTCGCACGATCCCGCGAGCAACGACGTCAGCAACTTTCTATTCAGCCCGGTCGCCAATCCGTTCCAGTCGTTCTTCGTGGGGCCGACCGCAATCTTCAACGAGCCCGCATCGGCCTACAATTTGCCGACCGTACCCCTCGCAAACTTGCTGCGTCCGTTCCCACAGTTCGATGGTTCGTTCCAGGGCCTTCCGAACTTCGGTGCCAACTCCTGGTATCAGTCGCTCCAGGTCCGCTTTCAGAAGCGCGCCAGCCATTACGTCAGCTTCGAAGGGAACTACACGCTCTCGAAATCGACCGACGACTCCTCGGTCGGCTTCAACGCGTTCGTCGGCGGCCTCAATCTCGGCAATCCGCAACAGCTCGACCGCCTCAATCTCGAGCACGCCATCAGTGCCAACGATGCGACGCACCGCTTTGTACTCGCTTCCATCGTTGACGTTCCGATCGGTCGCAATCGCTGGATCGGCCGCGACATGAACCGCATCCTGGATGGCGTTGTTGGCGGTTGGTCCATCTCGACGATCCTCACGTTCCAGAGCGGCCAGCCTCTCGCCATCGCCATGGCTCAGCCGCGCCTTGAAGACGGCAACCAGCGGCCGAACGTGATCTGCCCGCAGGTTTCCACTGGCATCAGCTATCACGCCGCCGCCTCGAACTTCCTTAACGGCACTGGTAACGCGTCGCTCTTCAATGCCTCCTGCTTCGCCGATCCCGGTGATCAGACTCCCGGCAACGCTCCGCGCTATTTCTCGAACCTCCGCTCCGACGGTATCCACAACGTCGATCTCTCTTTCAGCAAGGAATTCAGTTTCCGTGAAGACATGAAACTCCAGCTTCGCGGCGAATTCTTCAACTTCCTGAACACGCCGCGATTTGGCTTCCCCGACTTGAACTTCGGCGACAGCACCTTCGGCGACGTCACTTCCACCGCGTCAGGCAGCACGCCGCGCATCATGCAGTTTGGCCTGCGGTTCCAGTTTTGATGTTCCAGTTCTAACCAGTGGCGGACGGGCGGCCGCCAAAAATGAAAAGCACGTCTCTTCTAGACCGATGCCTGAAGTGTGCGAATTCCGTGTACGGGCGCAGCACTGCTGCGCCCCAAGCCCACAAGATCGATCCGATTCGCCCAAATCCGTTTTTTCTTCTTTCGCATGAATGCCTTCTGGCTCTTACCGTCTGCCTCGCGGCCTTCAGTGCCGCGCCAAGCGTCACGCAAGCTCAAACTGCCGCTCCAGCGAGCACGCCAACAAAAGAGCCGGAGCATCCGACCGATTGGACCCATTGGGTCCGCATCGGCGCCTTCGGCCTCCGCTCCGACGCACAAGCCGACGA
>DATAMU010000736.1:0-1597 GCA_036266605.1 Candidatus Acidiferrum sp.
AGTTTGGCCGTGCTGAAAGCGCCGGCAGGAGAAGAAGCCGAGCCGTTCACGCACTTTTTGAAAATGGAGACGCCGGATTTTTCTCCAGCGCCGGCAGATACGTCGCTTGCGTTCGATGTGAAGCCTGTAAGCGCACCTAGCGCGAAGGGCGACGAAAAGTGGACTTGGGTCGGAGCAATTCAGCTTGGGAGCGCCGGCAATCCGGTCACAGGATTTGCGAATGCGCGCGAAGTGAAATTGTCGTCGGGCGCGAGCTTTCCGTTTCCTGGAAACGCTTCCGAAGCGCTGCTGCCGGAATCGGTTTTGCAGGTCGATTTCAATTACGACTTCAAAACGGATTTGGTTTTAGCAGGCGCGAGCGGCGTGCGATTCATGCGACAAGACGCTCCAGACAAATTCACCGACGTAACCGCAGCGACGAAGCTGCCGAAGAACGTGACGAGCGGAGCGTACACCCGGGCTTGGGCAGTCGATATCGAAGCCGACGGCGACCTCGACATCGTGATGGGAACGAAGGATGGCGCACCGAAAGTTCTGCGCAACAACGGCGACGATACCTTCAAGGAAATCGAACCGTTTGCCGGAACTTCGGGCTTGCGCGGATTTGCGTGGGCGGATTTTGACGGAGATGGCAATGCCGACGCGGCCATCATCGACGGATCAGAAAAGCTGCACATCTTTCACAACGAGCGCCAAGGCCAATTCCGTGAAGTGAAGTTGCCAACGGAATTGCCGGCGGTGAAAGCTCTCGGCGTCGCTGACCCCGACAACGACGGCATCCTCGATCTGCTCGCGGTCGAATCGAGCGGAACAATCGCGACGGTTTCGTATCGCGACGACAACGGATGGAGCATCACGCCGCTGGTTCAGATTCCGAACGGCGCGCAGGCGCTTGCAGGCGAAATGCGATTGCGGGTCGCGGATCTTGATAACAACGGCGCGATGGATTTGATTTTGAGCAGCGTCGGGAATAGCGGAGCGAACGGATCGAAGCCACCAGGAACGATGATCTGGCTGGGAGGTACCGGAGCAAAGTTCACGCTACTCGATCGTGCGGCAGCTCCTTCATCGGTGTTCGACGTCGGTGACTTGACCAGCGACGGGAGATTGAGTCTGGTTGGATTCGATGCGAGTGGCGCAGCGGTGCAGGCGACGAGCAAAGGATCGAAGAATTATCACTGGCAGGTGATTCGGCCACATGCGGTGCAGGCGGTGGGCGATCAGAGGATCAATCCGTTCGGCATCGGAGGCGAGATCGAGATTCGGTCGGGATTGCTGGTGCAAAAGCAGCCGATCGATGGGCCGCAAGTGCATTTCGGGTTGGGGAATCAGACGACGGCGGAAGTTGTGCGTGTCGTGTGGCCGAACGGAACGGTGCGCGCGGAATTCGGCGTGAATGCCGATCAGGAAGTTGTGACCGAGCAGAGATTGAAGGCCTCGTGCCCGTTCCTGTTCGCATGGAACGGCACGAAGATGAACTTCGTGAAGGACGCAGTGCCTTGGGGCTCGGCGATCGGACTGCGGATCAACACGCTGGGCACGGCGAAAATTGCGACGACCGGCGAGTGGTACAAGATCGGACGTGACCAACTTGTGC
>DATAMU010000737.1:0-3351 GCA_036266605.1 Candidatus Acidiferrum sp.
GGCCACATGCGGTGCAGGCGGTGGGCGATCAGAGGATCAATCCGTTTGGCATTGGAGGAGAGATCGAGATTCGCTCGGGACAGTTGGTGCAGAAGCAGCCGATCGATGGGCCGCAAGTGCATTTTGGATTGGGCAATCAGACGACGGCGGAAGTGGTGCGCGTGGTGTGGCCGAACGGAACGGTGCGCGCGGAATTTGGCGTGAACGCGGATCAGGAAGTTGTGACAGAGCAGAGATTGAAAGCGTCGTGCCCGTTCCTGTTCGCGTGGAACGGGACGAAGATGGATTTCGTGAAGGATGCTGTGCCTTGGGGCTCGGCGATCGGACTTCGCATCAACACGCTGGGGACGGCAAAAATTGCGACGACGGGCGAGTGGTACAAGATCGGACGCGATCAGCTTGTGCCGCACGATGGCTACTACGATCTGAGAATTTCGGCGGAGCTTTGGGAGGTCTACTACTTCGATCACCTCGCGCTGATGACGGTGGATCATCCGGCGGATACTGAAATTTATGTCGATGAAAGATTCTCGATTCCGCCGCCGAAATTGCAATTTACGACGGTGAAGACACCGCACCCGATTGCGTCTGCAACGGACGATCTGGGCAAAGATGTGACCGAGTTGGTGAGCAAGCTCGATGGACGCGCGCTGTCGTCTTTCGGCAAAGGACAGTTTCAGGGAATCACGCGCGATCACTATCTGGAAGTCGATCTGGGCAAAGATGTTCCGACTTCAGGGCCACTTTATTTGATCGGACAGGGATCGATTCACGATACGGAGTCGTCGCTGAATGTGGCGATCACGCAGGGCGATCGCTGGCACGCGAAGGGGCTGACGATCGAGGTTCCGGACGGAAACGGCGGATGGGTTGCTACAGCGAAGGAAAACAACCGAGGATTTCCGGCGGGGCGAAAAAAGACGGTCGTATTTGATTTGACCGATGCGTTCAAACCGGGAATGCCACGAAAAGTGCGGATACGGACGAATCTGGAAATTTATTGGGACCGCATAACATGGGCGGAAGGCGCGCCGACAGCACCGACACGGTCCGTCAAGCTGGATCCGAGTTTTGCGGATTTGCACTATCGCGGATATTCGGTGATCGAGCATCCCGATCCGAATGCACCGGCTCCCGAAGTGCCGAACTACTACAAGATCGAATCGACGAAGCAAAAGTGGCGCGATTTGATCGGGTATTACACGCGATTTGGTGATGTGAAGGAATTGCTGACGCAAATCGACGATCGATATGTGATCGTCGCATCGGGCGATGAGTTGTCGATGCGGTTCCCAGAGCAAGAAGCGCCCCCATCAGGATACGTGCGTGATTTCGTTCTCGTCGGCGATGGCTGGATCAAGGACGGCGATTTCAATTCGACGTTCTCTAAGACGCTGCTACCTCTGCCATATCATGCGAAAGATTTGTATGAGACTCCGCCGACCGTGCTGGAAGACGAGTACGTCTACAAACACCATCCGGACGACTGGCAGAACTATCACACGCGCTACATCACACCGTTCGTATTCCAGAATTCGTTGAGGGAAACGGGGACGAAGTGAAACGGGGCCCGCTCGCAAGAATTATCCTGGCGGTCATTTTCGCTGGATTCGTATTTTCGCCGCTGATCATCAGAAGAGTGGAATCGAGCCGCGCGGAGTCGAAGACGCGGCTGGACGCGGCGTCGGCGTTGGCGCGACACGGATTTTATTTGCAGGAAGTGTCGAAAGCCGCGGGCGTGGATTTTGTGCATCAGGCGCCGACGCTCGATCCGCGGTTGAATCACATTATGCCGCAGGTGGCTTCGATGGGCGCTTCGGTATCGATCGTGGATTTTGATCGCGATGGCTGGCCGGATATCTACGTAACGACCAGCAAAGAGGGACAGAAGAACGCGCTCTATCGAAATCAGCACGATGGAACGTTCAAGGACGTCGCCGAAGAACTAGGCATCGCGGACGTGAACCGCGCGGGGACCGGTGTGTCGATGGGTGGGGTCTGGGGCGATTACGACAACGACGGTTATGAAGATTTGCTGCTGATCAAATGGGGGAAGCCGGAATTATTTCACAACGACAAGGGCAAGGGATTCACGCGTGTAACAGAACAAGTCGGCTTGCCGCCGTGGGTGAACGCGAATACCGCGATCTGGTTTGATTACGACGGCGATGGACTGCTCGATTTCTTCGTCGGTGGCTACTACAACGAGAACGTGGATTTGTGGCATCTGGCTTCAACGAAGATGATGCCGGACAGTTTCGAGTACGCGAAAAACGGCGGGCGAAAATATTTATTTCACAATCTGGGTGGTGGGAAGTTTGAAGAGGTCAGCGAGAAAGAAGGAATCAGCAGCCGGAGGTGGGCTCTGGCGGCAGCCGCGGCGGATTTGCGCGGGACGGGGCATCAGGATTTGTTTGTGTCGAACGACTATGGAGTTTCCGAACTTTATTTGAATGATGGAAAGAAGTTTCATGAGTCAGGCGAGGCGACGGGAGTTGGGTTTGCGCCTAAGAGTGGTATGAATGCGAGCTTCGGCGACATCATGAATCAGGGTAAGTACGCGGTTTATGTGTCGAATATTTCGGAAGAGGGCGTGCTGATTCAGGGGAATAATTTGTGGGTGCCGAAGGAAAGTGCTTCGGGCGCGAACGATTTGAAATTTGAGAATCTGGCGCGTGAGTTTGGTGTCGAGATCGGCGGATGGAGTTTTGGCGCGCAGTTTGGCGATTTGAATAACGATGGGACGCTGGATTTGTATCTGACGAATGGTTATGTGTCGCTCGATCGGAATAAGAGCTATTGGTACGACTTCTCGAAGATTGCTGGCGGGCATGCGTTGATCATCGAGGACGCGAAGAACTGGCCTGCAATGGAAGGGCGGAGCTTGTCGGGCTACCAGTCGAAGCATTTGTGGCTGAACGACGGGAGCGGGAAATTCATTGATGTGGCGCAGTCGGCGGGCGCGACGGATACGTATGATGGGCGCGCGGTGGCGTTTGCGGATCTGTGGAACACGGGCGCTGTGGACGTTGTGGTAGCAAACGAGCGTGGGCCGCTGCTGATTTACAAAAACACAGTGACACCGGAAAACAAGTGGATTGAGTTTGCGCTGGAAGGCACGACGAGCAACCGGAGCGCGATCGGAGCGCAGGTGACGTTGTATTGGAATGGGCAGGAGCAGGTGCAGCAGGTTTCGGGTGGGAGCGGATTCGCGGCGCAGAATCAGAGGCGGATACACTTTGGGTTGGGGAAAACTCCGCAGATTGAGAAGGTTGTGATTCGGTGGCCGTCGGGCAAGACGCAGACGCTGACGTCAGCGAAAATCGGGGAAATTAATGTGGTGCAGGAGCC
>DATAMU010000738.1:0-3788 GCA_036266605.1 Candidatus Acidiferrum sp.
GATTCGCGTCGACCACAAAATCTCAGACAAAGCGAACCTCTTCACGCGCTTCAGCCTGAACCAGGTCAACGGCCCGACAACGAATCCCGATCAAACTGCGATCGATCCAGATTTTGGCATCAAGTTTTTCGATCATCAACGTAACGCCGCGGCGCGCTACACGCGGATCCTTTCACCGCGGATGACGTCAGCGACTTCGTTCGGATACATCCGCAGCACGCCAACATTTCCGACGACGAACCAAGTCGATCCGTCCATCAGCTATGGCGACGGCCTCTACGAAGGATTCAACACAGGGGACGGCTCGATCTACGGCTCGTTCGGCAACGTTTACCAGGTTAAGGAAGATCTGACGTACACGCGCGGCTCTCACGCATTTAAATTCGGCGGCGAAATTCGCCTGAATAAAGACGCGACGATCTTCGGCGTGAATCCGAATGGTGCTTATATTTTTGGCGGCGGCACAGCTTACTCACAAGTCTTGATCCCGTCTGCGAGCGGCCAGAACAACATTTTGCCGGGACAGCCACTGCCCGATGCTCTGACGGGATTGCTCACGGCAACACCGTATTCCTACACCGTCAGCGCTCTCGAAGGACTGACACCGGGCGGTAATCGCTTCGACGAAGCCTCGGTGCGCCGAGAAGCCTACAATTTCTATTTTCTCGACGTGTGGAAAGCAACGCCGAAGCTCACGGTGAACTACGGATTGCGGTACGAACTGAACAGCCGAATTAAAGAGTCGAAAAATCGCACGTCGGTCGCACAGCCGATCGATTCGAACGGAAATCCGACTTCGTTTTTGACCCCGGGCGCGACGCAGATCTACATTTACAATCCACAGCCGATCTATCCACTCGACAAAAAAGGCTTCGGTCCGCGTCTTTCCGTCGATTACGCGCTGACGTCGCACACGACGCTTCACGCCGGCGGCGCGATCACAACGATTCTGCCGAATTTGTGGCAAGACAATTTTGTCACGGGTGCGTTTCCACTGGTATTTTCGCCGGTGATCACGGCGAAGGCCGACGTCCCTGTCTCATTTTCGAACGTGGCCACTCCGTTGACGCTTCCGCAGGTCTACAACATCAACGGCCAGCCGCTTTTTCCGAACGGAGACAGTTCCAAGGTTCCGGCAAACACCGTCGTCGATCTACAGCGCTTCCAAAATGATTTGGCAGCCATCACTCCCGGGCACGAAGTGCAACTTTTCTCGACCGGCGTGATCTCGCGAGAGTTTCAGAACGGCTACATCGGCACCTGGACAGCGGGTCTGGATCAAGACATCCACGGAGTGAAAGTAAGCGCAGCCTACGTCGGAACGGCTGGGGTACATCTTGCGAGCGTTTTCTCTCCCAACGGCTACGCGGGCGCCGATCCGGAGTTCGCGCCCTTCACGCAATTCAATTCCGCCGGGCACGCGATCGGCGGCTTCGGGCCGGAAGCGATTATGAGCAACAGCTCTCACTCGAGCTACCACTCTCTACAGAGCAGCGTGACCGACAATTATTCGAGGATCGGCTTGAGCCTACAGGCGAGCTATACATTTTCGAAATCGATCGACGACACGAGCGCCGTACTCGGTGGACTGCCCGCAAACGCCGGCACGATTTTGCAGACGCTTCCGCAGGATCCACGCAATCCCGAAGTGGAAAAAGGGCCATCAACCTTCGACGTGCGCCACGTCTTTTCCCTCAGCGTGATTCAAGGGTTGCCGTTCGATCGCGTTGGTTTTTTGGAGCCAGTGAGCAAGAAAATCACGCGCGGATGGCAATTTTTGAACATCACAAGCATCACGAGCGGCCCGCCATTCACCGTGTACTCGGGAATTCAACAAACAGGAGCCGGAGCAGGCGGGACGGATCGACCCGATCTCGTCTCACTGCCACACTTTTCGACCAGCCGCCCGATTCGCGAAGATTATTTCGGGCTTGGCGCGAACAACAGTTCGTTTTTTTCGATTCCCATCAACGTGCCCGGCGGAAGCGGACCGAACGACGGCGCCTTCGGCACGCTCGGGCGCAACACATTTCGTGGGCCAGGATTCAAGCAGCTTGACATGGCGCTGATCAAAGACACGCCGTTCGGTCGTCGTGGCAAAGGCGAGCTCGGCATTATCGAATTTCGCGCCGAATTTTTTAACATTTTCAACATCGTGAATTTCAGCCTGCCCGCGAACACTGTGCTCGGCACAGGATTCGGCACGATCAGCAAGACGGCGGGGCCATCGCGGCAGATTCAGTTTTCGCTGAAGTTGGTTTACTGAGCTCAGTGCGACTCAAGTCGCACTCACGTTCGCGCTAGTAGCACGCGCTCATATCGCTGGAAGTACCACCCGCTGCAGGAACATAACATTTCAGCGTGTAGTCCTTCACCATGCGGTCGGCGCCAAATCGCCAACCGAGCGTGCGAATCGTCCGCTTCATGCGTTTGATCCAGCCGCGCGGCAATCCATCCTGATCGCGCTGGTAGTACAGAGGAATCACTTCGTCGCGCAGCACGCGATACAAATCTTCTCCGTCGCGCGAATCGTGAACATTCATGTTTGTGTGGGTGCGCCCTGTGCCGATCCCAAAGCCGTTTTGCCCGTCGTACGCTTCGGCCCACCAGCCATCGAGCACCGACAAGTTGAGCCCGCCATTCAGCACAACCTTCTGTCCGCTCGTGCCGCTCGCTTCCAACGGGCGTCGCGGATTGTTGAGCCAAACGTCCACACCCTGCACAAAGTGACGCCCGACGTTGATGTCGTAGTCTTCGACGAAAACAAATTTGTCGCCGAATTGCGTGTTGCGCATCATCTGCGCGATTTGTTGGAGCACGCGCTTGCCCGGCTCATCGAGCGGATGCGCTTTGCCCGCGAAAACGAACTGCACCGGACGCTTCGGATCGTTGACCATCGAAGCGAGGCGCTCGATGTCGGCCAAAATCAAGTTGGCGCGCTTGTAGGTGGCAAAGCGACGCGCAAAACCGATCGTCAGCGCATCGGGACTGAGCACGCTGCCGAGGCGAATACGCTCTTCCTGCGATTCACCGCGGCGTTCCGCCTGCTTCATCGCGCGGCGGCGCACAAATTCGAGCAAGCGCGCTTTCAGGTTGAGGTGCGTTTCCCACAGTTCGCCGTCGTCAACGCTGTCGATGCCTTCCCAAATTTTCGCCTCCGACCCGCGCTGCTGCCACCCAGTGCCGAGATGACGATCGTAGAGACGGGACATCTGTGGCGCGAGCCACGATGGAACGTGCACGCCATTGGTGATATGTCCGATGGGCACGCGATCTTCGTCCTTGCCGGGAGTAAGCCCACGCCACATTGCGCGCGAGACTTCGCCGTGCAAAGACGAGACCGCATTTGCGCGGCGGGCAACTCGCAAGGCGAGAACAGTCATGCAGAACTCTTCGTCGCGATTGCCGGGATTTTCACGACCAATTTCCATCAAACGATCGTGAGAGAGGCCAATCGCATCGCGTAGCGGGCCGAGGTGTTCTTCGATCAAATCGGCGCTGAATCGATCGTGACCCGCGGGAACCGGCGTGTGCGTGGTGAAGACAACTTCGCGCGCGACGTCGGGCAATGCAGCTTCGAAATTCAATCCTTCTTCCTGCATGCGATCGTGAATCGCTTCGAGCACGGCGAAACCGCTGTGTCCTTCATTGAGATGCAGCACGCCCGGCGTGATGCCCATGGCTTTGAGTGCACGAAACCCACCGATTCCGAGCAGCAATTCCTGACGGATGCGAATCCGTCGATCGCCACCATACAAGTGCGACGTTAATTCGCGATCCTCGGGCGC
>DATAMU010000739.1:0-2309 GCA_036266605.1 Candidatus Acidiferrum sp.
GCGCTTTCGGCCAACGTGACGCGCGACGCATTCTCACCGCCGGTCTCTGCCAGAAACACGCCTTTCCACTGCGTGCCGCTCGCTGAGATGTCGTTGACGTACAAAATCTCGTGCGGGAATCGCTCATCAAATACGCGCGGCTGAATCGCGAAATTCAGTTGCGACGCCGCCAGCTCCGTCTCGAGTCCACGAAACGTGTGCAGCGCCAACGGAGAGAGCCACAACGTCATTGCCAGCGTCAACGCGCATCCAGTTGCCGCCAGAACTGCAACAGGGAGCAGGATTCGCCGGCGGCCGATGCCCAAGGCCGTCATGGCGATGATTTCGCTGTCACTCGACATGCGTCCCAAGCCCAGCAGCACCCCGATCAGGATCGCCATCGGGATCGTGAACGCCAGAACGCCGGGGAAAATGCAAAGGAATAATTCGGCGATTTGCGAGCCTGATCCGGTGTGCCGGACAAACAACGCCGTCAAACGAACAAGTTGAGGAACGAAGAAAACAAAGGTAAAAACGACTAGGCCCAATAGTGCGTGACGGAAGATTTCACGGACAATGTAGCGGTCCAGGATGCGCATGATCGATAGAAACCGCGAGTGTAGCACGAGCGACACCGACGCAAGCCGAAAGCATATACACGCAACGCGAATTCAAATTTCCACCTCACGGGGAAGTGCTGTTCATCCGTATCCACGGGTCCGTTCTCTGCGACTTCAGGTTCGCGCGAGCGCCGCGGGGCGCACGCAATGAATCGGATCAATCTTGTTCTGCTCTGGCACATGCACCAGCCGCAGTATCGTGATCCGGAGAGCGGGCGCTACGTGCTCCCGTGGACGCGGCTTCATGCCCTCAAGGATTACTGGGGCATGGTGCGCGTGCTGCAAGAGGCGCCGAAGTTCCACGCCACGTTCAACGTCGTGCCTTCGCTCGGCATGCAGATCGAAGAATACGCCGGCGGCAAATTCGATGAACCTTGGTTCTCGCTTGCGTACAAGAACACAGACGACCTGGCGCGCGAAGATAAGACCGAAATTTTGGCGCGGGCATTTCAACTCAATCATGAACGCCTGATGTCTCGCTTTCCGCGGTTCGTCGAATTGTATGAATGGTCCCGTCCAGCTGGAGGAGCTCAAGCGCTGGTCACATTCACCGCGCGCGATTGGCGCGATCTTCAAGTATTGTCTCAACTCGCCTGGATGGACGAAGAGTGGTTTTCAAAGGACAACATTACAAGTCGGCTGGCCGACAAAGGCAAAGACTTCAGCGAGCAAGACAAGGAAGCTCTGAAAGAACGCCAGGCCGATTTACTGAAGCAAGTCCTTCCCATCTATCGCGAAGCGGCGAAGACGGGACAGATCGAAATCAGCACCACTCCTTTCTATCATCCGATTCTTCCGCTTCTGTGCGACTCCGACGTTGCGCGTGTCGCAAATCCCGGAACGCCTCTGCCGCGTCGCGCGTACCGTCAGCCGGAGGATGCGCGAGAACAGCTTCGTCGTGCGCGTGATTATCACGAGCGCGTGTTTGGCGTGCGTCCCGCGGGATTGTGGCCGTCCGAAGGATCCGTATCTGACCAAGCACTTTCGATCGCAATCGACGAAGGGTTCCAGTGGTTCGGCACCGACGAAGGAGTGCTTGGCCGCACGCTGAACATTGGATTTTTCCGCGATACGAGCGGGCTGCCAGCGAACGCCGACCGTCTATACAAGCCGTGGCGCATTCAACTCGAAGGGCGGGGAATCACAGGACTTTTTCGCGATCACCAACTCTCTGATCTCGTTGGTTTTGTGTACAGCCGCATGGACGCCGGCGCGGCTGCGGCCGATCTGCACGGACGCTTGCGTTACATCGGCGAGCGCGTTCACAGCGCCGATCCACTCACTGTCTGCATTTTTCTCGACGGCGAAAACGCCTGGGAATACTTCTACGGCAACGGTCGCGAATTCCTGCGCCAATTCTACAAACGCATCGAGGCTGATTCCGACTTCCGCGCGCTCACCGCAAGCGAAGCAATTGCCGCGACGAAGTCGATTCCGACAAATGTGGGTATTTTCCCCGGCTCCTGGATCAACGCGAATTTCGACGTGTGGATCGGCGACCAGGAAGATGTCACCGCATGGGAATTGCTGTGGGATGCGCGGCAGGCATACGCCGCTAGTGTGGATGCAATAGCGAAAGGCATAGCTGAAGCACCAACTGAAACAGCACTTCAAGCAGCACTTGAATCCTTGCTCGCAGCTGAGGGGAGCGATTGGTGCTGGTGGTATGGGCCGGAACACAGTACTGCAAACGATGCCGAATTCGATGCG
>DATAMU010000740.1:0-8933 GCA_036266605.1 Candidatus Acidiferrum sp.
TTCCATCGTGCAATCTTTCGCAGCGCGATCGGTGAGCAGACTCAAAAAGACCGGCGCACGCAGATGATTGTCGTTGGTCCAGTTTCCATATTTCACGCGCGCGACTAGTTTCGGTTCCACCCAATCGACGTTTTCGCGCAACGCAGGCGGCTTGGCGAACGGCGATTTCTCTGCACGCAATTCTTCGAGCTGCTTTGTGATTTCTTCTTGCTTGCTCTCGTCGAAGCCGGTGCCGACACTGCCAATAAATTTCAGTTCTTTGCCGTCGTAGAGCCCAAGCACGAGCGCGCCGAAAAATTTGCGGCTGCCGCGACCTTCCGTGTAGCCGGCGACGACGGCATCGACTTCGCTAACGATTTTGAGTTTCACCCACGTCGAAGTGCGCGCGCCGGCGTAAGTACTGTTTTTCAGCTTGGCGATGATGCCTTCGAGCCCTCTACCGCGCGCGGCTTCGTAGAGTGCTTCTCCCTGCTCGGGAATGTGCTCCGAAAAATGGATGCGCTCGTTGGGCGACAGAATTTGCTGTAGAAAATCTTTGCGCTCGACGAGCGGCACGCGGCGCAGGTCGTAGCCGCCCGCGTACATCACATCGAACGCAAAATAATCCAGCGGGACTGACTGCATCATCTGCCGCGAAGGATTTTGCACGCCGAGCCGGTGCTGAAGCGTATGAAAATTGCTACGCCCGTCAGCGTCGAGCGTGACGATTTCGCCGTCGATGATGGCGTCGCGCACGCGAAGACGCGCCGCCATATCTTTGAATTCAGGATATTCGAGCGTGACATCGCGTCCCGAACGCGCCCAGAGCGTCGTCTTGCCGTTTTCGATTTGCGCGATTGCGCGGACGCCGTCCCATTTGATTTCGAATACCCAGTTCGGACTTGAAAACGGTTTGTCGCCAAGTTCGGCAAGCGTAGCACGCACGCCGCTCGGCATTTTTGGCATCGGCGTTTCGGCCGCGCCCGGCAACACAGACGCATCGACTGCGCGGCGTTCGCGCGAAGCAGGCCGCCCTTCGCGGATGTCTTCGATGGTGCGACCGCTGACGACCGAATCGGCGTGTTGCTCCACGTCCCATTTTGCGTCCACGAAGGCGTCGCGATGTTTGATCAGCAACCATTCGTTCTTGTTGCCGGGCTTTTTCAGCTTCACCAGGACAAAACTGCCGCGAAGTTTTTCTCCGTTGAGCTGAAACTTAAAATCGCCTTTCGCGAGTTGATCTTTGACGCTGAGCGTCCCTTCCGGCGCATACGTGCCTCGATCCCAGATGATCATTTCGCCGCCGCCGTATTCGCCTTTCGGGATCGAGCCTTCGAAATTGCGGTATTCGAATGGATGATCTTCGGTTTGCATTGCAAGGCGCTTGTCACTCGGATTGAGCGACGGTCCCTTGGGCACGGCCCACGATTTCAGAACGCCGTCAATTTCCAAACGGAGATCGTAGTGAAGGTGAGTGGCCGCATGCATCTGTACGACGAAAGCGCGATCGCCTCCGTGATGGCGCTCATCGCCGGAAGGTTCCGCGGTTTTTTTGAAATCGCGCTTCTTCTTGTATTCGTCTAACACAGGCGATTTTCGCTCAGCACGGTGTCGAGTTTGATTCGCGTTACGCGAAAAACGAATGCGTCATGATACAGCCCGTCGAGCGCAGCTTCGCGCAAAAATCAAAACCGCCGGCAGTTTGCACCACCGGCGGTTTCGGAATTGCGATCGATTTGAGTTCTTAACAACGAGTACGTCAGCGACTACCGATGCGGACGTTCGTTGCGTTCCTGAGCCGGGCGATCGGTTCGCGCATTGTGCTTATCGCGATTGATGTCGCGGCTCACCTGATTCTGCTGATGATTCACCTGAGCGCGTTCCTGGCCCGTCAGGTGACCACCGTTGGCGGCGCGGTCATTGCGGACTTCCTGGTGGATCGCCGCTTCTTTACCTTCCAAGTGGCTGGTTTCGCGCGGCGTCAACTGACCCGACCGCACGCCTTGTCCGATTCGCGCCTGCTGATTGCCTTGGCGCTCATTGACTCGGCCGTACGCCGCGTTCGCGGGACGCCCGTGATTTTCAGATGCGAAGTTCGCATGGTTCATGCCCGCGGTATGTTCGTGCGAAGCCTGGAGTGAAGTGCGCTCGACGTGCTGTTCGTGAGCCGCGCGCATTTCCTCGGCATTCTCGCGGCGTTCGAGTCCGCCCGGGCCGCCGTTGAAGCTGGTGCGCACGTTGTTGTTTACGATCACGGTGCGGTTCACGTAGACGTTGCGCACGACGGTCGTATTCACGTGGACGACTGCCGTGTTGTACGCGAAACGCCCACCACGCCATTCGCCGCCGACGAAGCCGACTCCGCCGTATCCAAATCCGTAGTTAACGCCGCCATAGAAGCCGACGTGAGGTCCCCAATAGCCGGCGTGCCAAGCATAGACGCCGCCGCCCCAGCCCCAATAACCGGGAGTCCAGAGCAGACCGACGTGCGGAGGCGCAACCCAGACGCCCGGCACCCAGTAGTAGCCGGCAGGGGCGTACGCCCAATAACCCGGCGTCCACATATAGCCTTCCACAGGACAAGGAGGCTGTTCATAAACGGGAATGGCCGGAGGTGCAACGCGGATTGAAACGCCGACCGCGATTTGAGCTTTGACTGGTGACGGCGCGAGTGAAACGACGCCCATGGCCCCGGCCAGCAACAGGGTCCGAAGAGATAGAAGATTGCGCATAAAGGGTCCTCCCTAAGGGTCCCTTGCGCCCGACAACCTCCGCGTTGGGGCGTCAACGAACCGAGTTTTTTACGCTGCCGGTGAGTGATTCGAGGCTTCCCCGGCTTCTGACCTGTTGAACCCCAGTCTGCGCCCGTTGTTGCGGTCGGGGGGGCGAAAAGGGAGGCCAAAGTGCCGAATAGCGCACTATGTAAGTAGCTGTATCTATTAGCCTTAATAGGATTCTAAAGAAAGATCGTTGACGGGTACTGGAACTAGATAAAAATCGCGGTTCCGAGAGGCTTTCGCACTACTTGTTGAGAGGCAGAACGTAAATTCGGTAGTCTTCGCCGGTACCGAACCAGTTCTTGTAAGTCTTTCCCATTTTGGCACCGAACTTCTTGTTCAACTCCTGGCTCGGCCCGGGACGGGCATGGCCGTAGATTCTCTTGAAATCCTGTGACACCCGACCGATGAAAGCGGCCTTCAGAATGGCGCCGTACCCTTTGCCTTGGTACTTGCTGAGGATCGTGTTCGAATAGCAGTAGATCGCTTCCGGATCGCGCGGAAAGCCGATCAGGTCATCCTTACCATTCCACGGCACACCATAAGTTTCACCGACGAGTCGGGCTCCATCGAACATCCAGATGGAAACCGCCGATCGCGTTTGCAGCAGGTCGCGTTTATCAGCCAGCGTCAAACGCAAGTTGGGGTGGTACTCCTTCTCGAACGCCATCGTCCGTTCGATCGGATACTGAAACTGAAACGTAATGGCCATGCGCGCCGGTCCCTTGTCGAACGTTAGAGTGCCGCGATTATCCAAGCACAAAGGGCTTCGAGCAAGTGCGCTTCGCGTCGAAGTTGTGCATCTGCAGTGGTCAGTTTGCGGAGGATTTCTCGTTAGCCAGGGGTTTGCCGAGAGATTGGCCGTGCGAGAACTCGACGTTGTGACCGTCTGGGTCGGAGATGACGCAAAGATAGCCTGCATACGGATTGAGGTACGCCGGACCGAGCTTAAGTATCCCGCTCTCTTTTGCTTTCGCAGCAATCGTGTCCACTTCTTCTCTCGAATTCACTCCAAAGCCCAGGTGACTGAGCGGCCCAAGCGGCAGCTGCGGTTTTGCTCCGGGTATAATGGTTGGCGTTCCTTCTTGCAACACCATCACAAAACCGAGTCCGCCTTCTTTGTCGCCCTCACCCAACCAAACGACTTCCATTCCGGTGCTAGATGCATCCGAATGGCGGTCCGCCACGCGAAGATTGGTGTAACGTTCATAAAATTCGATGCTGGCTTTCAGGCTTTTTACGTGTAAGGCCAGGTGAGTCCATTGCACTTTCATTCCGTCCTCCGAAAATGGTGTCTGCTTCAGTGGACCAACTCGGCCGTTCACCGTCAACTCGGACCGCGCGTTGACCGCCACCCGCCAATTTCGTTCGGTTGTTTAGGCGCTGACAGGCGACGTAGAATGAGAAATTGGACCGAGCATTACGAGCAATACAGGAGAGGCGCATGGCGACGGCGGAGACGATCAAGCGACCGGAATTTACGAACGAAGCTTTCGTGGATTTTTCGCGACCCGAGAACAAAAGCGCGATGGAATCCGCGCTCGCCAAAGTGAAAGCGGAATTTGGCAAGGAATATCCGATGTACATCGGCGCCGAAAAGGTTTACACGACCGCCAAGATGTCCTCCACAAATCCGTCGCATCCGTCGGAAGTAATCGGCGTGTTTCAGGCGGGGACGAAGGACAACGCGGACGCCGCGGTCGAGGCGGCGTGGAAAGCGTTCGAAATCTGGAAGAAAGTCCCTGCTCAAGAGCGCGCTGAATGTCTCTTCCGCGCCGCAAGAATCGTGCGCGACCGCAAATTCGAAATCTCGGCGTGGATTTGCTACGAAGTCGGCAAGTCGTGGGCCGAGGCGGATGGTGATACCGCAGAGACGATCGACTTCCTCGAATTTTACGGGCGCGAAATGCTGCGTCTCGACGGCCCGCAGACCGTCACGCCGATGAAGGGCGAGAAAAACTTCATGGTGTACATCCCGCTCGGCGTCGGCGCGGCGATTCCACCGTGGAATTTTCCAGCGGCGATTGCCACCGGCATGTGCGTCGCAGCATTGGTTACCGGAAATACGGTGGTGCTGAAGCCGTCGGAAGAAGCGACGATCGTCGCGTCAAAGATGGTCGAGATTTTGTACGAAGCGGGAATTCCGAAAGGCGCACTGAACTTAGTGACTGGCGCCGGCGAAATCGTTGGCGATGCGCTGGTGAAAAATCCGAAAACGCGATTTATCACCTTCACCGGTTCGAAAGAAGTTGGCCTCATCATCAGCGAAGCGGCAGGGAAGAAGGCGCCGGGGCAAATCTGGATCAAGCGCACGGTGCTCGAAATGGGCGGCAAGGACGCGACGATCGTCGACGACGAAGCCGACGTCGATTCCGCCGTCGAAGGCGTGGCGCAGGCGGCGTTCGGTTATCAGGGACAAAAGTGTTCCGCGTGTTCGCGCGCGATCGTTTCCGAAAAAGTTTACGACTCGTTCGTGCAGAAGATGGTGGAGCGCGCGAAGAAGGTCACGGTTGGACCGAGCGAAGATCCGAAAAACTACATGGGCCCGGTCGCAAGCAAGACGGCGCTCGAGACCGTGCTCGGCTACATCGATGTCGGTAAGAAGGAAGGCCGCGTCCTCGTCGGCGGCGACCGTGCTCCCGGCGACGGCTACTTCGTACAAGCGACCGTAATCGCCGACGTAGATCCGAAAGCCCGCATCGCGCAGGAAGAAATTTTCGGTCCTGTGCTCGCAGTCATCAAAGCCCGCGATTTTGATCACGCTCTGGAAATCGCCAATGGCACGGAATTCGGCCTGACCGGCGGCGTTTATTCGAAAAACGCAGAGAAACTCGAGAAAGCGCGCGAAGCTTTTCACGTCGGCAATCTCTATCTGAATCGCAAGTGCACCGGCGCCATGGTCGGCGCGCATCCGTTTGGTGGATTCAATATGTCCGGCACGGATTCGAAGACGGGTGGACCGGATTATTTGTTGCTGTTCCTGCAAGGCAAGAGCATCGCGGAAAAGATCCAGTAAGAATCGACCTCACAATTGAAAACAGAAAGCCCGCCGGCAAACTTTGCTGAGCGGGATTCTTTTATGCCTCGGTACCCTTGCTTGAAGCCACGAATTTTATCGCGCGATAAATCGGATAGCTCAGAACGAGCATCAACAGCGCCAGCGGCGCGTTATGGCGATCCGTCGCAATCGATCCAATCAAAAACAAGATTGATCCCCCCAGCGCGATGCCCGTCGTGTACGGATATCCCCAAGCGCGATACGGGCGGGACATCGCCGGCTCTTTTCGGCGCAATAGAAACAGCGATGCGTACGAAAGCGTATAGTTCGCGACGAAGAAAAACGACAGCATGGCGATAACACGTTCGAAGGAAAAAAGCACAAATACGATCGCCACTAGGGTGCTCAGGAAGAGCGCAAACGCCGGAGTGCCTCCGGCGTTGACCCTTGCGGCGCGCCGGAAAAAAAGGCCATCGCAGCTCATTGCGTAGAGAGTCCGCGAACAGAAGAGCTGATTGGCGTTCATACAGGACAGGAGCGAGATCAGCATGATCGAGCGAATGACCGTGTCGCCGTAAGGACCAAAGATGCGGTCGGCCGCCGTCCCAAGAGAAAACGTATTGCCCGCCACTTGATTGAGAGGAAGGACGTACAAAACAGCGGCGTTAATCAGGAGGTAGATCCCCATGATCGAAAACACGCTGCCGAAAATCGCCCGAGGCACATCGCGCCCCGGATTTCGCACCTCTTCGCCGAAATAAACAACGCCGTCCCATCCGTCCACGGTGTAGAGAACAGCTTGTAGCGCCAGCATGATGGCGATGGCGAGCGGCCAGCCTGATTGCAAAACTGGAATAGACGTCGACGCAGCAGCCGTTCCAGCAGCGGCAATCGCAGGAGCAGTGTTGCGCGCGTGACCTCCGAACACGAAACACGCTACGACCACGACAAGGAATGCGATTGTCTTCAGCGCGGCGGTGACGAGTTGCGTGCTACTGCCCCATTTAATGCCCCGCCACTGCAAAAGAAAAAATCCGACGATCACGCTGACGGCGATGGACTGAACGTGACCCGCGAGCGGTGCGAACAATGCACCGCTGTATTCCGCGATTACGATGGCGACCGCGGCCGCGGTGCCGCAGGTGGAGAGCCAATCGCTCCATCCGACGATAAAGCCGGCGTAATCGCCGATGGCACGTCGCGAGAAATTGTATTGGCCTCCGCTGCGCGGAATTGACGCGCCAAGTTCTGCCATCGACGACGCGCCGACGAGCGCGTAGAGTCCGCCGATGATCCAAACTCCAAAGAACAGATAGATGTTGGGAAGCCACTGCGCGATGTCGCCGGGCGAACGCACGATGCCCGCGGCAATCGTGTTGCCGACGGCCGCAGCGATGCCGAACCAAACTCCGAGCACCTTGAGGAGGCCACCGCCGGAACGAGCGACCGAGGAACTCGCGTCCGTCGCCGCAGTGGTCGTTGTGCCGCCGGATGTGTTAGACAATGGACTCTCAGAGTTTCAGCGCGAGAGTACGCCAGCCTGATGGTACGACCGCGCTCGCAACGAACGCGCCATGATAATGGCGGACGCGGGAAATGCAAAGCACTGCCGTCGTTCGCTGTGTCGGGCGTATGTTGGCTTGCGATTTACTAGAGTGTGGGTTTGACGACGGAAATCATCAAAACGAACGTGACGGTGCAATCTTCGCCCGATGTTGGCGAGAAACGCGTCGATGTGTCTGTCGTTATCCCATGCCTGAACGAAGCAAATTCGATCGGCATCTGCGTCGGCAAAGCGCTCGACGCATTTAAAGCCGCCGGCCTGCGCGGCGAAGTCGTTGTTGCCGACAATGGTTCGACCGATGGATCGATCGCCATCGCTGAGAAACTTTGCGCGCGAGTAGTGGATGTGCCCGCTCGCGGTTACGGTTCTGCGTTGCGCGCGGGTATCGCGGCGGCGCGCGGGGAGTTCATTGTCATGGGTGACGCCGACGACAGCTACGATTTCGGCGACGTTCCGCGGTTTGTCGAGATGTGGCGACAGGGTTACGACGTCGTGATGGGCAATCGCTTTCGCGGCGAAATCAAGCGCGGGGCGATGCCTTGGCACCATAAATACATCGGCAATCCCGGCCTCTCGCGCTTGCTCAATGTTTTCTTTCACGCCGGCATCGGAGACAGCCATTGCGGCATGCGTGGATTCACGCGCGCGGTCTACGATCAGATGGATTTGCGCAGCACCGGCATGGAGTTTGCATCGGAATTTGTGATCAAGGCGGCGCAACTTCGCGCGAAGATCACCGAAATCCCGATCACGCTGTGGCCCGATAAGCGTGGGCGTCCACCGCATCTGCGTAGTTTTCGCGATGGGTGGCGGCACCTTCGCTTCATGCTGCTGTACGCACCGAACTGGTTATTCTTGTTGCCCGGTGCGGCGCTCGTCGCCATCGGACTCGCCCTCGTATTCTGGTTGTTGCCTGGCCCTCGAATGCTCTCACCGCGCATCACGCTGGACGTACACACGATGATTTTCGGTGTGATGTTCACCTTGCTTGGCGCGCAAATCATTTCGATCGGCGCGTTCGCAAAAGTCTTTAGTTATGCCGAGCGCTTCGATCGCAAAAACGTTTCGCTTCGCCGCGCGCTCACGCACGTTCGCTTCGAAACCGGTCTGCTGCTCGGTGGTGGCCTTTTTCTGGTCGGATTTCTCGGCTGCGCGTGGGTCGTGTGGGATTGGGTCTCCAGCGGCTTCGGCCCGCTGCATCAGGTTCGCGCCGTGCTGTTTTGGTCCATGTGGCTGTTCCTGGGAATTCAGGTGACTTTTTCTTCGTTTTTCCTCAGCATGCTTGGTATCAGCCGCGGCACATACATCGGCGACTACGATTTGAAATAGATGGCGTACACAGGCCTCGATCATTTCATTGCCCGGCTCAGATTCCGCGCCGCTTATTTTCACATTCGAAGCGGATCGCGCGTCTGCGATCTCGGCTGCGGACTCGACGCGGCATTTCTCAATTACACCGGCGACAAAATTTCACACGGGGTCGGCATCGACGATCAGGTCGAGGATGGCGTGCGCGGCCGCTGGTGGCGCATTCGCGCCGACATTACGGCGCCGCTTCCGCTCGAGCCCTCGCAGTTCGATCACGTCGTGATGCTCGCCGTGCTCGAGCATTTAC
>DATAMU010000741.1:0-3726 GCA_036266605.1 Candidatus Acidiferrum sp.
GCGGATCTTGATTTGGTGGTAACTTCACGGTTTCGATTCCGTGGAGCGGTTCGGGCCTCATCCAATGGACGACCCAGTGGCCGGGGTGTGTAGGCGAAGGCCTGCTAGGCTGATCCGTCACGGTGCCGTCGCCGCGGTGATAGCGAACGTGAGGTGACGGGCCGCCGGTATCCCAGTCGAGAAAGAAACTTGGCCACCGATGATGGTGCATCGGCTCGGTCTTGCCGGGCGGAGGCATCGTAACTTCGAGGACGCGAACGAATGCATTCTCAAAAATGACGCGGTGGCGGTTCGGCGCGGCTTGCACGGCGTCGAATCCGTCTGGGAATTCGGACTTGTCTTGTGCGTAAAGATTAAAATGGCCGGCGAAAATAACGAGCGCGATCGTGACCACGCCGGCCGTGATTGCGAGAGTGCGGAGCGGCGCTTTCGAGGCTTTCATAGCGCGAAGTATAGTTGACTCGCGCTTGCCTCAGCGGTGATTGTTGCCTGAAGGCCTAGAATTATCGGTCAGCCTTTGGCGGCTGCTGCGGTGACGAACTTTACGTCGTCGGCGAGTCCGAATGCTTGAATGAGCGATTCCTGCGTCTTTTCGCACAGGTCGTTGATGGCATCGACGCCGATGTCTTGCGGGCTGACGCGGTAATGAGCCTTGCGTTGTGCCGGCGGGGTTTCGATCACGCGAAGAACTGCATCCGCGACTTCCTGCGCATTTCCGGCACTCTTGCCGAGGCCTTCGCTGATCTTTGGCAAAATTTGGTTTGCCGCTCCGTATGTCTCCGATCGCGATTTGTCGGAGCCTTCCACCACATTGCCGAAGATCGCCGTCTGATAGGCGCCGGGCTGGATGCTCACGGATTGAATGCCTTGTCCGGCGAGTTCGTAGTTGTACGCTTCGGAAAACGCTTCGAGTGCGAATTTGCTGGCGCTGTACAAGCCAAATGTTGGAAACACGAGCCGGCCTGCGCCGCTGCTGATATGCAGCAGTAGGCCGCTCTTTTGTTTGCGCATTTGCGGAAGCGCGGCGCGGTTTACGCGCACGCAGCCGAAGAAATTTGTATCGAACTGGCTCTGCGCTTGTTCGACTGTGATTGTTTCCATCAGGCCAACGACGGGGAACCCGGCGTTGTTGATGACCACGTCGATCCGGCCCGCCTTTTCGATCACTGCTTTGAAAGCTTTCTCCACGGAGTCGTCTTTGGTGACATCGAGTTCGAGGATGTGAATCGGAAGCGATTCTTTCTTCGCGAGCGCTTCGATTTCTCCGGCGTTCTTGGCGTTCTTGCCTTTGGGATCGCGCATGGTTGCGAAAACGGTGTATCCCTTGCGCGCCAGTGTTTCTGTGAAAAGCCGGCCGAATCCTGTGCTTGCCCCGGTGACCAGAACGACTTGATTGCTCGGCATGAAGAGCCTCCTCTATGTCTCGAAATCTATACCTGCAATGGATGAAGGGGAATCGGGAACGGTTACTTCGATTGGTTGGGACGGGCCTGATTACTTCGATTTGTGGAGCTTGTGTTTCAGTTTTTCGTGCAAGCGCGAGCGGACGTCGGGCGGCAACTCCACCGGCTTGTCGTTGCAGAAAATTTCCACGGTTAGTTGCGTTTGGCGGACGATGATGGCGCAGCCTTCGCATTCTCGCAGATGCTCTTCCAACTCGATGCGAACCGAGGCTTCGAGTTCGCCGTCGATGTAGCTCGAGATCTCGTGAATGGCGCTGGTGCAGTTCAATTGGGTTTCCTGTCGCGCAAGAATCTATCCAGTTTCTGGCGTAGTTTCAGTCGCGCACGAAGCAACCGCGATTTTACCGCGGGAACCGAAATTCCCATGGCTTGTGCGGTCTCTTCCGTCGAAAGCTCTTCAATATCGCGGAGTACGAAGACGGTGCGGAAGTCGGGATCGAGTGACTCGATCACTTGATCGAGAATTTCGTGGAGTTCGGACTGGGCGTAGCGTTGTTCGGGGCTTGGTCCCCAGTCCTCGACTTCGCGCGGCATCAAATCGTCTTCGCCCTGGACCGGTTCGTCGAGCGAGACCTGATTCGGTCGGCGCTTGCGCAGGCGCATGAGCGCTTCGTTGGCGGCGATGCGCACGAGCCAGGTGTAGAAGCGCGAATCTTCTTTGAAGGTATGGAGGTGGGAGTACGCCTTGAGAAAGGCCTCCTGCATGGAGTCTTCGGCGTCCTCACGATTGCGGGTGATGTTCATCGTGAGGCGGAAGATCTTGGATTCGTAGCGATTGACGAGTTCTTCAAAAGCGCCGGCGTCGCCGGACTTCGCCGCCTTGACGAGAAGAGGCTCGTCTTCGCGAGCGATCTTCGACGGGATGCGTTCTGGGGTGGGCGCGCTCAATTTCGGGTTCTTCGCCAAGAGTCGAGTGGTCAGCACGGCCGAGTAAATGGGGCCGAAGCCGCTTCCGACATTTAAGGTAGCACACTGCATCAAAGTTCCCGAATCGCTCACCCACAAGCAAGATCGTTTAGGGGCGAAGCACTGCTGCGCCCCAGGTCCGCAGGAGCGCTCGCGTCAGCCTCGCCTATTTGTATGGCCGTATCAATGCGCAAAATTGGCCACCTTTACGATGATGCGGGGATAGCCCGCGATTCAGGAATCTGAGTGCTCTTTGCATACGTCCAACTTGTGCCGTTGTTGACGGTGCCCGGGCTGCGGGTTACATTGGTTTCGCTAAGACTTTTCTGCGATTGGCGCTATTTACGGACATCGCAGGTGTCGCCGGAGGGCATTCAGACGCGGCGATTTTTTCGTTTCGGAACCATATTTATTCAGGCTTTTGCGGATTTTTTCGGTAACAATTCGGAGCATCGTATCCCAACCGCGTCCCAGCGATTGTGATCCGGCCTCAATCGAGGCCTACTCTGAACTTCAGGTAACCAAATCAAATGCGTACATTGCCGGACCATCTTCGTAAGGGAATGAAGCTGGTGATCGTCGGTTGTAATCCCACGGAATCGTCGGTGCGGGTCGGGCACTATTATGCCGGGCGGGATAATCCGTTCTGGCCGATCATGTACGAGAGCGGCTTGATGCCGGAGCCGTTCGATTATCACGACGACAAGCGGGTGATCGAGTTTGGGATTGGCTTGACCGATCTGGTGAAGCGGCCGTCGAAGACGGTCGAGGAATTGAAGCGCGAGGATTTTGCGGAAGGGCGCATCGTACTCTCGCAGAAGCTCGAAGAGTTTCAGCCGAAGGTGGTTGCGTTCAACGGCAAACTGACCTACGAGCAGTTTGCGCAGAGAAAGTGCAAATTTGGTTTGCAAAAGGAATCGCTGTACGGCGCGCGCGTTTATGTTTTACCGGCAACGCCCGGCGCGGCCGACGATAAGCGATCGGAAAAGGTGATGCACTTTCGGAAGCTGGCACAATTTTTGAAGCGCGCGGAGAAAGAGGCGGAAGAGAGTTCGCGCGTGGAGATTGGTTCGCGATGAGCACGCCGCCGCAGCCGGCGCAGCAGGGAAATGCCGCTGGCGTTGTGCATCAGTCCGTCGATAACGGGCTGGCGATTCTTACGCTAAATCGCCCGGACCGAATGAACGCCATCAATGGCGAGATGGCGACGGCGCTGAATGAAGCGCTGACGGCAATCAGTGTCGACAAATACATTCATGCGGTCCTCATTACCGGGGCGGGCAAAGGGTTTTGCGCGGGCGGCGACCTGAAAGAAATTTGGGAAGGGCGGCAGAAGAGCGATAGAGAATCGCTCGAG
>DATAMU010000742.1:0-1846 GCA_036266605.1 Candidatus Acidiferrum sp.
TGGCGCGATCGACTTCGATGCCGGAGATGCAGTGGTCGACGAAGCTGTTGCAGGCGTCGGCGAGGAGTTCGACGGATTGCAAGTAATTGAAGATCATCACGGGCTTGAAAACGTTGAGCTCGAAATTTCCCTGCGAGCCAGCGAAGCCGATGGCGGCGTCGTTGCCCATCACCTGCACTGCGACCATAGTGACCGCTTCGCACTGCGTGGGATTCACTTTGCCGGGCATGATCGACGAGCCGGGCTCGTTTTCGGGCAGAATTAATTCGCCGAGACCACAGCGAGGGCCGGACGCGAGCCAGCGAATGTCGTTGGCAATTTTCATCAGCGAGGCCGCGAGCGTTTTGAGCGCGCCGCTGGCGAAAACGATTTCGTCGTGCGACGCGAGGCTCGCGAATTTGTTGGGGTGCGAGCGGAACGGCAGACCGGTGAGTTCAGAGATTTTTTGCGCGGCGCGCTCGGCAAATTCAGGATGGGCATTGAGGCCAGTGCCGACGGCGGTGCCGCCGATCGCGAGATCGTAGAGTCCATCGAGAGCGACCGCGATGCGCGCGCCGTCGCGGTCGAGCTGCGCGACCCAGCCGGAAAATTCCTGGCCGATAGTGAGCGGCGTGGCGTCCTGCAAGTGCGTGCGGCCGATTTTGACGATGTCGGCGAATTCCTTCGCCTTGGCCTGAATCGCGTCGCGGATTTTTTTGACGGCGGGCAACAGGATGCGCGCCGTCTCGGTGGCGGCGGCGATGTGCATCGCGGCGGGAAACGTGTCGTTGGACGACTGAGACATATTTACGTCGTCGTTGGGGTGAACTGGCTTCTTGCTGCCCATTTCGCCGCCGGCGATTTCGATAGCGCGATTGGAGATCACCTCGTTGACGTTCATGTTGGTCTGCGTGCCGCTGCCGGTCTGGTAGATGTGCAGCGGAAAGTGGTCGTGGAGCTTGCCGGAGATGACTTCGTCGGCGGCGCGGGTGATGAGCACGGCTTTTTCGTGCGAGAGCTTGCCCAAATCCTGATTTACGAGCGCAGCGGCTTTTTTGAGGATGCCGAAGGAACGGATCAGCTCGGGCGGCATGGTGTCTTTGCCGATGTCGAAGTGGATGAGCGAGCGGGCGGTTTGTGCGCCGTAGTAGCGGTCTGTGGGGACATCGATCTGGCCCATCGAGTCGGATTCGGTGCGGGTGGGGCCGGAGTGGACGACAGTTACGTTGGACATGAAAAGCTCCTGGGTTGTGAGTGCAGCGCGAAGTTTAGCAGGAAAGGTAAGGTGGAGGCGCTGGGTGACGGAGGCGTGTCGGGGCGAGCGAGTTCCGTTTTGGGAAGCTCAGGGGTATACCCCCTATGTTTTTGAAAGAGTGTGGAAGTGGTTGAGATTGTGGAGGTTGCAGAAATACAGAAAATGGGAGTGTGTAAGTGATTGGAATGATGAAGGTTAGAGCGCATCGTAGTTCGACAACTTAGTCCCAAAATGGGAAAAGGGCGCTGGTTTGTGGCCAGCGCCCTTCCCTGATTAAGTACAGAGGTAGTTTAACAGAAAGATAACAGTTCGTCAAGAGCGATTTGAAAGCACGGGAAGGCTCCTTTAGAGGTTACGGCTGAGATCCTTGGCTCGCTCCGGATGACAACGGTTTCTTGAGGAAAGGCTGGGTGCGAACGAAGGGTGGGAGTTGGGCGCAACCGTAAAAGCGGCGCGGGAGCGCCGCACTCCAAAATGTTGGTCGGCTGATTGAAGGCTGTGGGCGGGCAGGCTTTGCAGGGTTACAGCTGAGATCCTTCGCTCCGCTCAGGATGACAACATTTGCTTATTTTTTTCGTCTGGCGGGCCTAGAGGTTTTTGGAGGTGCGGAAG
>DATAMU010000743.1:0-5054 GCA_036266605.1 Candidatus Acidiferrum sp.
AGGCGCTTGGGTGGTTCGCTGGCGGAGGCGGGGAGGGCGGCGTAGACCTGGGCGATTTCGGCGCCGTCGCGGTTGCCTGCGTTTTTCACGGTGAAGGTTACGTCGGTGACTTTTTTGCCGGGGGCGATTTTCAATGCGGAGTAGGCGAACGTTGTGTACGAGAGGCCGTGGCCGAAGGGGAAGAGGACGGGCTTCTTTTCGGCGTCGTACCACTTGTAGCCGACTTTGAGGCCTTCGTCGTAGGTGACGCTGAAGGTGGGCTTGGCTTCGCCGGATTTGTTTACGGCGGCTTCGCCGAGTTGATCTTCGCGTGGTTTTACGAGCGTGGGATGCGGGAGGTCGGCGTCGCTCTTCGGGAATGTCATTGGGAGTTTGGCGCTGGGATTGACGTCGCCGAAGAGGATGTTGGCGACGGCGTTGGCGCCATCGCTTCCGGCGTACCAGGCTTCGAGGATGCCGTTCACTTTATCGGCCCAGGGCATCAACGCGGCGGTGCCGGTTTCGAGCACGACGATTGTTTTTGGATTTGCAGCGGCGACTGCGGCGATGATTTCGTCCTGCTTGTCGGGCAGCGTTAGGGTGTCGAGGTCCATGCCTTCGGCCATCCAGCAGTAGACGAAAACGATGGCGACGTCGGATTTTTTCGCGAGGGCTGCGGCGTGTGAAATATTTTCGCCCGACGCGAATTTGACGTCGGCGTTTGGCGCTTTGGCCATGACGGCTTTCATTGGCGAAGTGGGGAACCAGACCTTCGCCTGCCAGCCTGCGTTGGGACGGCCGGGCGCATCGACTTGCGCGGAGCCGCCGCCGGAGATCATGCCTTCGTCGGCGTGCGGGCCGATGATGGCGATCGATTTCAGCGAAGAAGCTTTCAGGGGAAGAATGTCTTTTTCGTTTTTCAACAGCACCGCGCTGGATTCTTCGATCTTGCGCGCGGTTTCAAGGCCGCCGAGAACATCGACGACGCTTTTCTGCGTCGGATAGTCGACGATGCCGGTTGCAAATTCGGTGCGGAGGACGCGGCGAACGTGTTCGTCGAGTTCGGCTTGTGAAACTTTGCCAGCTTCGACCGCTTCTTTTAATTTGTGGCCGAAGAATTCGTCGAGCGGTTCTTCGTTGTCGAGACCTGCGGCGCTCGCTTTCACGGTGCTGTGCGTGCCGCCCCAATCGGACACGACAAAACCTTTGAAGCCCCACTCTTTTTTCAGAACGTCGGTGAGGAGATATTTGTTTTCGCAGGCGAAGTCGCCGTTGACGGCGTTGTAGGAGCACATTACCGCGCCGGGATCGGCGATGCCGACGCCGATTTCAAATGCGAGCAGATCACTTTCGCGCATGGCGCGCTTGCCGATGAGAACGTCAACTTCGTTGCGGCCATTTTCCTGATCGTTGACGGCGTAATGCTTGATGTCGCCGATGACGTGCTCGGCCTGCTCGCACTTCATCAAATTGCCGACGAGCGTGCCGGCGAGAATCGGATCTTCGCCGAGATATTCAAAGGTGCGGCCGTTGCGCGGTTCGCGCGTGATGTTGGTGCCGCCGCCGAGCGTCATGTTGTAGCCCTGCGCGCGAAGTTCTTTGCCGATGAGTCGGCCGTAGGAGCATGCGGCGTCGGGATCCCAGCTTGCGGCGGCGCCGACGTTGGCGGGCAACGCCGTGGAGTACCGGCCATTTTCGCCGCTGGCGCGCACGCCGTAGGCGGCGTCGCTCATTTGAATGTAGGGAATGCCGAGGCGTGGAATGCCGAGGACGAAACCAGCGCCGTTGTTGCCGAGTTCAGGCTGCGGGTTCTGCACGTCGCGCGGCCATCCGGGCATGCCCATGCCGTGGAGGAGATCGATTTTTTCGTCGAGCGTCATTTCTTTCAGCACCATGGCGGCGCGCTCGTCGGGAGAGAGCTTAGGATTCATCCAGGGATGGTTGCGATCGAATTTTTCGCCGAGATGATGGCGCTGCTGCGCGAAGGCCCCCCTGTTGGCTGCGACAAGGCTCGCTGCGAGCGCGAGTAGAAAAATTGCGGCGACTGCGAACGTTGCACGACGCTTACGCCAACCATCAAGGGTTTGCATTTTTTTAGACTATCCTCGAGAAGCGCATTTCGATCGAACTTCGCGACCGGACCTGGACACTGAGGTTCCGTCGGGTTCGATCAGTGGCCCCTATCATCCGGATTTTTACGGGTTCTGCAAAGGGAACTGGGGGTATACCCCTATGTTTTCCGAAAGAGTGTGTAAGTTGTTAGGAATCTGCCAGTTGCAGATCTATGGAAAACGGGAGTGAGTAAGTCGCTGTACGTTAAGGGCTTACAGAGACGTCAACGTCGAAATTTTGAGCGTAAAGGCCGCGATCTGGGAAGCGATGGCGGTTACAAGGCGGTGCGGGACGGATTTTGTTCCGATTTGGGAATTTTGGTTTGGGCGCAGGTTTCTGCAGCGGTTATTTTACCTTAATTATAACATTTGTCAAGATCGAATTGAATTGGTCGTCCGCGGTCGGACGGGCGCTTGGCAGGACTGTATGTTGATGACGCGTAGGTTATAGGGGTGGTGCGGGCGGGCTTGGCTTGAGGCTGAGGGCTGGGTACACTTTGGGCGAACGAGAGGGCGCCACGGGATTCATTCCGGGGCTGAAGCCCCCTCGCGCAGGGCGGTTCATCGTCGCGGCTGAAGCCGCGACCCACAAACCGACGGCACAAAGCGACGGAATAGGTCGACGGAACAAAGCGAACGAAGGAAAAGGCTAACGCAGAGACGCAGAGACGCAGAGGGCGCAGAGTCGCGCGGAGAATACGTGGATAAGCGGATAGGGTCGGCGGATGTTGGGATTGAGGGGCTCAGGGATGGGGCGACCATTCTGATGGGTGGGTTTGGGCTTTGTGGGATACCGGAGAATTTGATTGCGGCGGTGAGAAGGCGGGGGACGAAGGATCTGACAATTGTTAGTAATAATGCCGGGGTGGATGATTTTGGGATTGGGTTGTTGTTGCAGAACCGGCAGGTTAAGAAGATGGTTTCGACGTATGTGGGGGAGAACAAGCTGTTCGAACAGCTTGTGACGAGCGGGGAGTTGGAGCTGGAGTTGAATCCGCAGGGGACGTTTGCGGAGAGGATACGGGCTGGGGGCGCGGGAATTCCTGGGTTTTATACGCCGACGGGTGTTGGGACGATGGTGGCGGAGGGGAAAGAGACGCGGGAGTTCGATGGGCGGCAGTATGTGTTGGAGCGGGGGATTCGAGGGGACTTTGCGTTTGTGAAGGCTTGGAAGGGCGATCGGTGGGGGAATTTGATTTACCGGAAGACGGCACGGAATTTTAATCCGATGATGGCGACGGCGGCGGAGTATGTGATTGCAGAGGTGGAGGAGTTGGTGGAATTGGGAGAGTTGGATGCGGACAACGTGCATACGCCGGGGATTTATGTGAATGCGATTTTTCAGGGCGGGAAGTATGAGAAGAGGATTGAGCGGAGGACGTTAAAGAAGTGAAGAGGTTGACAGTCGACAGTTGAGAGTTGAAAGGGAAGAAAAATCCCTCAGGGGCTAAAGCCCCTTTCGACTTGAGACTTTGAGGCACGGCTGAAGCCGTGCCCTGACGAAGAGATTGAGGAATCTTGATGGCGATGACGGATGAAGAGAAGAGGGAGAGGATTGCGCGGCGGATTGCGCTGGAGCTGAGGGATGGGTATTACGTGAACCTTGGTATTGGCATGCCGACGCTGGTGGCGAATTATGTGCCGGAGGGGATTGAGGTGATTTTGCAGTCGGAGAATGGAATGTTGGGAGTGGGGCCGTATCCGACGGAGGCGCAGGTTGATCCGGATTTGATTAATGCGGGAAAAGAAACGGTGAGCGAGTTGAAGGGGACTTGCTATTTTTCGTCGGCGGATTCGTTTGGGATGATTCGCGGCGGGCATGTGGATTTGACGGTGCTGGGCGCGCTGCAAGTGGATGAGAAAGGGACGCTTGCGAATTGGGCGATTCCGGGGAAGATGCTGAAGGGCATGGGCGGCGCGATGGATCTGGTGGCGGGAGCGAAGCGCGTGTTTGTGACGATGGAGCATGCGACGCGGGATGGAAAGGCGAAGATATTGAAGAAGTGCACGCTGCCGCTGACAGGGGTCGAAGTGGTGGACCACATCATTACGGAGTTGGCGTGGATCGATGTGACAGCGGAGGGGTTGGTGCTTCGAGAGTTGGCGGCAGATACGACCGTCGAGCAAGTGCAAGCGGTGACGGAGCCGAAGCTGATCATTCCACCGGGCGGGCCGGCGAAGATGCCGGTCGCGGCGTAGCGGACGACGCGATTGAGCGGAACTTCCAAGAACAAGCGGTTGCGAACGAAGCAGAAGGGGAAGGCGCCGAATGCGTCGCGGGGGAAACGTGGCTCGCGTGCGACGGGTGGGGCGCGGCCGCGGCCAAAGATGGCGCGGATCAGCGATGAGATGAAGTATTTGAGCTCGATGCTGGGCGAAGAAGTGCGGACGTGGCCTGGGGTGACGTCGCGGGCGATGTTTGGGATGTTGGGATATTACCGTGGAGGAGCGGTGTTTGCGGCGCTGCCGGTGACGCGGGCGATTGGGTCGGCGAACGGGATTATTTTTAAGCTGAAGACGATGTCGGAGGCGCAGACGGATCGGGCGGCGCGGGATATGCGGTTGGGGACGGGGACGAATATCAAGGCGCAGCGGTGGCATTCGTTTGAGATTCATTCGGAAGATGATTTGAGGGATGCGCTGTGGTGGTTGGGGCAGGCGTATGAATCGGCGAGGTGATGTGGTTCGTGTTCCGGGTGGAGAGGTGACGGTCGATAGTTGAAAGAGAAAGATGGAGATTCACCACAGAGTTCGCAGAGGACACAGAGGAAGAAAGAAGGATGGAAGTGGGTGGGGTTCAATCTAAACCCGCACCCTTTAAAAAACAAAAGGGTGCGGCACCCAAGAGCCGGACTCTTACGAAAAAACGAAGTGGTGTGGCGCACAGGGGACCTCAGGGGCTGAAGCCCTTTCCTCGCGAGGTTTACGGCACGGCTGAAGGCGTGCCCTCCCGATGAAGCTGTG
>DATAMU010000744.1:0-2621 GCA_036266605.1 Candidatus Acidiferrum sp.
CGGATATTTCTCGAACCACGCATCCAGGCTCGACTGCTCCGCACTCTGCCATTTATTCGCCGGCCGCGACTCCAGATCGCTAACCTGCTGGCTGAAATCGTCGTAAAACTGGTTCTTGTTCCACAATCCAGTACGCACCATCGTGTACGACGCATACGTGTTCGTCACGCCTTCAGCGAACCAGAACGCGCGCGAATACTGCTCTTTCGTGAAATCGAGCACATCGAACGCGGCCGGATGAATCCGCTTCACATTCCACAAATGAAAAAATTCATGTGCGCCGATATTCGCAAACTCTTCGTCCGACCGAACCGAAATCGCCGTCGAATCCGTATGCTCCATCCCACCCAACTCACCCGTCGCCGCTTTCCCAAATCGCAGCAAAAACGTGTACTCCTTGTAGGGCGCGCCATCCATCAATTTCACTTCGTAAGCCACAACGCGCCGCAACTCCTCCTGCAAGACTTTCTTGCGCCATTCATCCCCAAGCACAACCACATGCACCGGCGGCTGCGCATCCGGCACATCAAAAAATTCGAGCTTCCCCAATTGAATCGGCGAGTCTGTGAATTCGTCATAACTACTGGCGCTGAGCCAGTGAATCTCGATCGGCCGGTGGTCGTCTCCCATCCCGTGCTTCGTCGTCATGTGAAAAGGGGCGCCACTTGCCAAAGACCAACCGCTCGGCAACGGCCCCAACGTAACGCGTACTTCCTCTTTTCGCCGCTCCGGAACGTACATCAAAATCATCGCCGGATTGATGAACGCCGAATCCGCGTTGAGTTCTGTACCAAACGGCCCGCCATCGTTCCAGAACGTGTCGTAGCGAACAGTAACCGTGCCGCTCGCCGTAATCTTCCAAGTCTGCTTGTCGAGCTTTTCGATCGGAACGGGCTTTTTGTCCACGAGTGCGTCCACGCGCTGCACATGCATCGCAAAATCCCGCACCTGGTACAGCGCATTCCACGCCGGCATCGCCACGATGACTTCTTCAGAGACATCCGGAATCTGCATCGTGACATGAAACAAATGCTGCTCCGGATGCTCCACCGAAATGTCGTAGTTGATCGTCGCACGGGCCGGCACAGCAAGGAGCAAAAGCAATCCGATGAGGACTATCGACGGAAGAAGTTTGTAGGGGGGCTTGCTCCGCCCGGCGTCAACTGCAAGCACCATCGCGCCGTCGTCACAAAACCCTTGTGTCATCTCACGAACCGCTGCGCCTCGCGCACGACTCGCAATCACCGGCGGTTCGCCTCAACCGGCACTTCCGCGCCTAATTTCTTCAACAGCTTGTCGCACAAACCATCAAAGCTGCCATTCGACATCACAAGCAACAGATCGCCGCTCTTCGCCTCGGCAGCCAGGTAATCCGCGATCGCATCCGCGCCCTCGAACGCTCGCGCATCTTTGCCCAGCGCACGCACGCTCTTCGCCACCGCTTCCGGCGCAAGCCGATTGTCGTCGCCAAGCTGTTGCGCACGAAACACGCCACCCAGCACCACGCGGTCGCCCAGCGCCAGCGCCTTCGGCAGCGACTCTTCAAAAACCTTGCGCCGCATCGAATTCGACCGCGGCTCCAGAATCGCCCACAGTCGCTTGTTCGGCCAGCGTCCGCGCGCTGCCTTGATCGTCGCTTCCACTGCCGTCGGGTGATGCGCAAAATCATCAACAATCAAAATTCCCGCGCGTTCGCCCTTTACATCCATGCGCCGCTTCACGCTGCGGAACGTGGAAAGCGCCTCACGCAACACATCGACCGGAATCCCGCGTCCATGCGCGACGGCGATCGCCGCGCACGCATTCAATACGTTATGGCTTCCCGATGCCGCCAACTCAAAATCGCCAAACGCCTTGCCATGAAAATCCAAATGAAAACTCATCCCGGCATCGTGCGGAGCAACTTTGCTTGCAACCCAATCATTCTGCGAAGTAAATCCGTACGTCTCGACCGGGCAAAACGCTTTCGCCGCAGCCGCACGCAACGCCGGCCCCGACTGCTCCGTATCGCCCCAAATCACCACCCGCCCGCTGCGCGGCACGAGATTCACCAATCGCTTGAACGCCAGCTGATACACGTCGAAGTCCGCGTAAATATCGGCGTGATCGTACTCGAGCGAAGTGACGATCAGACTATCCGGATGATAGTGAAAAAATTTCGGCCCGCGATCCCAGAACGCCGTCTCGTACTCGTCGCCTTCGAGAATAAATTCATCGCCATTCTCGAGCCCGTAACTCTTGCCGAAATTTTCCGCCACGCCGCCAACCAAGAAATTGGGCTTTCGTCCCGCCACATGAAAAATCCAAGCCAGCATCGCAGTCGTCGTTGTCTTTCCGTGAGTCCCGCTTACGACGATCGAATGCTTCCCCGGCAAAAATTCTTCTTCCAGCATTTCCGGCAGCGACCGGTACGGAATCTTGCGATCGAGTACTTCTTCCAGCTCCGGATTCCCGCGCGCGATGATGTTCCCAACGACGACAAGGTCCGGCTTCGGGTCGAGATGCTTCGCATCAAAGCTGTGAAAAAACGAAATCCCCATGCTCTCGAGAAATGTCGAAGCCGGCGGATACACACCCGAGTCCGACCCGGTCACGCGCCACCCTTTTTCGCGCAGCATTCC
>DATAMU010000745.1:0-2333 GCA_036266605.1 Candidatus Acidiferrum sp.
GCAAGGTGGAAACCGGCCGGGAGTTTTTGTTGATGATGAAAACTACTGTTTCGCGACTGCCCGCGCTGGAGAAAGAAGTAAAGCAGCTACACAGTTATGACCTACCGGAGTTTGTGGCGTTGGAGATTGCGGCGGGATCGAAGGAGTATTTTCGATGGATAGAAGAATGCGTGCGATGAATCAGACGCTGCGCCCGTATGTGTTCCAGCCGCGAAATGAAGAAGGGCGCGGCGATTGGCCGCGCCCTTCGTTCTTACAACGTTGAATGCTAAGCGAGGGGTTGCCGCGGAGCGGCAATCTCTCGCATTTGGCCTAGGGAGCAAATACCGAGTTAGAAGATGAGGCGGAGGCCCAACTCCATGGTGCGGGAGCCACCGTCGAAGGAGAATTTGTTCAGGAACGTCGGCGACGTGACGAAGATGTAGCCGGCGTTGAACGGGTTGGCGTTGTTGTTCGAGTCGTTGGCGCCGTTGTTCGATGGCAGGCCGATGCTCGGATTGCGATGGTTAAACGTGTTGTAGGTCTGGAAGCGGAATTGGAGAGACGCCCGCTCAGTCAGATGATTGGTCTTGAAGATGGACATGTTCCAGATGTTGAGGCCGGGCGTGCTTACGGTATTGCGGCCCACGTTTGCGATCGTACCGACGCCAGCCTGGATGAAGCGTGCTGACGGGTTCGCCGCGAGGTAGCCGACAATGTTGCCGTCCGCGCACGTTGGAGAGGTAGCCGTGGCGATGCGGGTCGCTCCGCCAGCGCCGTCATTGCAGACCGGATTGACGATCGATCCCGTGAGGCCAGCGCCTGCTGGATTGAAGATGGTGCGGTCGCCGGCGACGTCGCCGTTGTCGTTGGCGTCGGTGCCCGAAAGAGGCGTGACCGGTTGGCCGGACTGTGCGAGGTACGTTCCGCTCCATTCCCATCCATTGGCGACCGCGCGAACAAAAGCGTGATCGTTGTGGAGTGCGGGGAGGTCGTACACCCAGGTGACCGCGAACTTATGCGGCAGATCAAGCGCGGAACGTCCGCGTTCGTTGGCGAAGTCGAAGCCGTCTTGCGCGCGGCGCGGGTTCACGTAGCTGCTGAACAGTTCGTTGGTGGCGTTGTCGATGTTTTTCGAGAAGGTGTAGTTTGCGCGGAAGTACAAGCCCTTCGCGAAGCGGTGAATGAAATCGCCGGACACGGCGTGGTAGATGCCGCTGCCGATCGGGGGGAAGGTGGTCACGCTGCCGAGGAACCCTGCCGACGACAATGGGACGCACGAAGTGACTGCAGCGTTCGAGCAGAAGTCATCGAAGTTGGCCACTGTGCTCGCAGGAGCGGCAACCGCAGCTGGAACATCGCTCGCGTTGATGTACGTAGGCAATGGTGTGAGCGGCGCAACGCCGTTCTGCGGGTTGAATGCGGAAGCGGAATTGAGACGCGTCTGCACCGGCAGATCGAGGCTGCGGGTGCCGACGTAACGGATTTCAAAGCTGGAGTCGCGCATGATTTCGTGCTGGACACCGAGCGACCAGGTGAAGATTTTTGGATCGACGATGTCGGGAATGAAGCTGCTGGTTGCCGCGCGCGCGTCAGCAGCAGTGGCGGGAGGCACGTTGACCTGAAGCAGTCCGCCACCGGCGAGGAAGCCGGTGCCGGTAGCGCACCACGCTGGAGCGCCAGAGAGCGAGCAGGTGATCGCCGGGTTCTGTTCCGTCTGCAATTGCGGCGGCAGAGAGTTGGTCGGGAAGTTGTTGGGAATCACGTCGTAAGAGACTTGCGCCCCGCCACGAACCGCCCAGCGGCCGTGACCCGTCGGATCCCACGCGAAGCCAATGTGAGGACCGATGTTGTTTGTGTCGGGTTTCGGTTTACGAAATACGAGACCGACTGACGGATCATTGGCGATGGCGTTGAGCGCCTGGAGACCTTCGTCGCGCGGAACGGTGGTGTATTCATAGCGAATGCCGAGGTTTAGTGTGAGGCGCGACGTGATCTTCCAGTCGTCCTGAGCGAACACGTAGATGCCGCTGTAGTTGTCTGCAACGAACCCGTTGCCGGCGCCGCGAAGTGCGCCATTGCTGCCGTCGGGAACGAGGTCGTTGATGAAGGAATTGAGAGTGGCGTAATCCCACTCACCGCGAGCGCGCGGCAAAACGTCGGTTGGAGAGATGTAGTTGCGGCCTTCAACGCCAAACTTGAAGGTGTGCTTCCCGCGGATGTAGCTCAGGTTGTCGATGAGTTGGTAGATGTTCTGCGCATAGGATTGCGGCGCGAGGCTGTTCGGACCTACGTTGCTGCCGAACGCGTCGATTTCCACGTTGGGAAAGTTGGAGAAGGTCGTCGGGACGACA
>DATAMU010000746.1:0-6088 GCA_036266605.1 Candidatus Acidiferrum sp.
GCCTGTCGAGGAAGCGCTCGAAACGATGCGAAGCGAAGCCAAGCGCGGTTGGTGGGATTCCGCGCTCATCGATGAATTCGAAAACTTAGTGGCCGTTCCGGCGGAGGTAGCCAGTGACTAACAAGATCCACACGGGCTCGCTGGAAGTGCAGTCGAGCGGCACGGCTTTGTCGCTCTCGCTGCTCGCCGTGGCGATTGTCGCCGTCTACGTTGCAAATTTGTGGCGGCCTTCATTTTCGGAGGGCGCCGTTAATTTCGAACACGCACTCACATCGAATCCATTTTCGTTTGCTGGAACGTTTGTACTCACTTCGATCGGCCTCGCCTGCGCGTTGGGCGCGGTACTCGTTCTTTTACGCAGTCAATCGCGGCTGGCTACGGCCAATGTCGATCTGAATCATGAGCTGAAACTCTTGATTCAAGAGAGCATCTCTTCGCGCGAGGAACTCGATCGCTATTTCACCCTGTCGATCGACATGCTCTGCATTTTGGGCTTCGATGGCTTCTTCAAACGACTTAACCCGGCGTGGGAGAAGACTCTCGGCTATTCGATCGAGGAACTGTTGAAGATTCCTCGAATCGATCTTGTTCATCCCGAAGATCGCGCCGCAACGATCAACGAAATTCGAAATCTGCGTGCCGGCAGAAACACGGTGTGGTTCGAAAACCGCTACCGCCGCAAGGACGGAAGCTACGTCTGGCTTTCGTGGTCGGCCACGGCCTTGCCCGACAAGCAGCAGATGTACGCCGTCGCGCGCGACGTTACCGATCTGAAAGCCACGGAGATCGCGTTGCGGGGCGCGAAGGAAGAAGCGGAGCGTTCGAATCGCTTTAAGGATCAATTCCTCTCGACGATGAGCCACGAATTGCGCACGCCCCTCAACGCCGTCGTCGGCTTTTCCGAACTGCTGATGGACGACAAACATGGCCCGCTCACCGAGCGCCAACAGCGCTACGTCAAGCACATCCGCACCGGAGGCTTCCATCTGTTGAAGCTCATCAACGACATTCTCGATCTTTCGAAGATCGAGGCCGGGCGATTGCAGCTATCGACGCTGACGCTCGATGTAAGCGAATGCTTCAAAGACGCTGTCGAAACTCTCTGCCCCCTGGCGGAAACCAAGAAGATTACGATTCGACAAGGCGAAACCGATCTAACCGTAACCGCCGACGAAACGCGTTTCAAGCAAATCCTGATGAACCTGCTGGGCAACGCGATCAAGTTCACTCCCTCGAACGGTCTGATTCAGTTGGACGCTCACGCAGTCGATGACTTCGTTCGCATCGACGTTCGCGACTCCGGCCCCGGGATTCCGCCAGGCGAAGAACAGCGCATCTTCGAAGCCTTTTACCGCACAAACCAATGGGGTAACACCGTTGAGGGCAGTGGACTCGGCCTCGCGATCACGCGGCGCCTCGTGGAACTGCAAGGTGGTCAAATTTCGGTCGAAAGCCGTCCAAACGAAGGATGCGTCTTTTCGTTCACTTTGCCGAAGGGCCTCATCCGTCCATCGACAACAACCTGCCGCACGGCTACTCCCGCTTTCGGAACGATCGTCGCGAGTTCAAAAAACGATGGCTACGTGCTGATTGTCGAAGATGACGGAGCGACGCGCGAATTTCTTCGCGACTTCCTGAGCAAGCATGGACTCAACGCTCGTGCCGTCGCAACCGTACCCGAAGCTCGCCGGCTGCTTTCGCTTTCGCCGCCCGATCTCATCGTGCTCGATCTGATTCTTCCGGGCGAAAGCGGAATGCAGATGCTTTCGGAGCTGCGCAACGACAATCGCGATCGCGACATTCCAGTTCTGATTCTGACGAGCAAAGACTTAACCCTCTCCGAACAAAATTTCCTGCGCCAAAACGCGAATTCGGTTGTGCGGAAGGACGGCGCGTGGCATGAAACTCTGCTCGATCAAATGCGCCGGCTGCCCCAAAGCCGGCTGATGATCACTGAAGCATGAAAAACCTCGTCCTCGTCGTCGAAGACAATCTCGCGAATCAGGAATTGCTGAACGATTGGCTGGAGACCGAAGGCTTCGACGTCGTCAGCGTCGGCAACCTGCAAAGTGCGCTGAATGCTCTCGAGGCTCGCACCCCTCACATGATTTTGCTTGATGTCCAGCTCGGTACGGAAGACGGCCTCGCGCTGTCGGCATGGATTCGCAGCAATCCGCCCATCAGTCACATTCCGATCATCGCGGTCACAGCCCACGCTCTGATGGCCGACCAGCAGCGCGTCGTGCAGGCCGGCTGCAACGCCTGCGTGCCCAAGCCAATTGATTTCAAGATTTTGCGCGGGCAGTTGGCGCACTGGCTCGGCACCTCGGCTGCCAGCGCCTGATTCGCCCAGAAGCCTGACATCGAATCTCCGCCGTTCTCCCATGCATTTTTTCGGCGCCAAGACACTCCTAACTGAATGGACAGGAGCGTCTTGCGATGAATCTACCCGTGCCAATGCAGAACGCAGCGAAAAGCCCTCTGAACGTTTCGACCGTAAATCCTCGCCCGGAGCAGAAGTTTCGGACCGAGGTCGTTCAAAAAGAAACGCGTGTGGCCGGCATCGAGAAAGCCCTCGTGATCGACGATCACTTGCCGACATCGGAATTCATCGGTGATGTCTTGCGCGCGTGCGAAATCGAGACCTATAACACCACCGACAGCAAGCTCGCTGAAGCGCGCCTGCGCCGCGAAAAATTCGACGTCATCTTCGTGGACGCAAAAATGCCGCCGCCAGACGGCCTCGAACTCGCCCGCAGGATACGCGCCGCCGGACCGAACAAACGCGCCACCATCATCATGGTCACTGGCGAACAAGGAAGTCATTTCATGCAGCACGTCTTCGAAGCGGGCGTGAACTTCGTCATCTTCAAGCCTGTCGATCGCCAGGCTCTCATGCGCATGCTGCGTGTGACTCAAGGCGCCGTCGAACGCGAGCGCCGCCGCTACGCCCGCATCGCCACAGCATGCAAAATCTCGATGGAGTTCAAAGGCGTCAGCGCGCACGGAACAACGATCGACATGAGCCTCACCGGCATGCGCGCAAAAATGAGCCGCTGCTTCCCCGACAATTCCATCGTCTCAGCAACTTTGGAGCTAGCGCCAGAAACCCCGAAACTCAATCTGAAATGCCGCGTCGTACGCCAAATCGACGATAACAGCATGGGCGTCGAATACGAACCCCTCGACGAACAGGTCTCACAGAAGCTCGAGGAATTTCTGCTTCCGCGCATTCTGAGGATGGTCGCGCAAAAGTCGAATCCGTTGATTCAGCCTCTTATTCGCGTCAACGGATAGTCTCGGACTACCGCTATTGTTCAAACACCGGCGCGGGACCACTCACCCGTTTCCATCGCAGATTCACACTGACTTCGACTCGATCAGCAATCTTGACGAACGGAATGTTCTTGGTCATTCCGTAGTCTTTGCGATCGAAAGCCATCGTGCCTTCAATGTTTCCCTCGGTTGATCCTTTGCCGTGGTCAACGAGGATGAGTTTCTCGGTCTTCTTGACTCCACGAATGCTGAAATCGCCGTCGAGTTCAAACGTGTTCGGGCCTGTTTGGACTACCTTGTTTGATCGAAAGGTAATGGCCGGCGATTCCTTCACGTTGAAAAAATCCTTCCCCTTCAATTTGTTATTTTTCAGCCCGCTACCCGTGTCAACGCTATCCGCCTGAATCACGATATCCAGGACTCCGCTTTTCACGTCCGCAGACGTGAACTTCATCGTCGCGTCCCATTTATCAAACTTCCCTTTGATGGGGACTGACGACTCGACCTCGAACGTAACTACGCTCTCCCCGCCCGTGATTTCATACGTTGGAAGCTGTTGCGAACAAACACTCGTCGAAAGTCCACAAAGCAGGAACACGCACAACGCTACGAACCGCGACCTACCAACGCCAGGCTTCATAAGTTTTCCCCTAAGCACACGGCTCTGAGCGCGAACAGCTCTATGCGCAACGGATTGTACAGTTCCCAGATGGTTTGCCCGCGAAAAAGGATACGGGAAATCACGACCTGCAACGGATTTGAAAGAAGTTATCGCTCGCTTTTCGCCAGATTTCGACACACCAAGCTCAGACAGTTGCATTCGCCTCTGTACGTTACAGGCAATTAACGACATCGCAACGCCGTTGTGCTAGCATCTCGGCCCAACGGAGGTCCCCTTGTGAAAACTTTCCTCGCGGTTGTGTTGATGCTCGTTTCTGCAAGTGCAGCCCAGGCATGGAACGGTGAGGGCCATGAAATTGTTGCGTATATCGCCTACCAGCATTTGGATCCCGCTACGCGCGCTAAAGTTGATGCTCTCCTGGCGCTGAATCCTTGTTTCAACGAATGGCAAACCGCCGCCAAGGCTGTGCCCGTGGCTCAGCGGTCCGCAGCCATATTCATGCAGGCTGCGACGTGGCCAGACATGATCAAGAGAAACAAAGGCACTCTTTCGACCCAATACGACTGTCAACAGGACCAGACTTATGTAGACGATGGAACCCGTGGTGGAGACGTCGCTCCAACGGGGCCCGAAGCATCGCAAAATATCGGCTACACCGACACCGCGCGCCACAGGTATTGGCATTTCGTGGACACGCCATTCTCAACTGACGGCACTCCGACCAATCCGTCGGGCACTCCAAACGCCCTCACGCAAATCGTCGCTTTGAGTGCAGCTCTCGCTTCCAGCGAAAGCGACGACATCAAATCGTACGATCTCGTTTGGATCGAGCATCTGGTGGGGGATGTGCACCAGCCGCTGCATGACACCAGCCGCTTTACCAAAAACAACCCTAACGGTGATAACGGTGGGAATGCGGTTTGTTTCGTCGTCACCAACACACCACACTGCCCAGCGGAACTCCATGGCTACTGGGACGCCATTCTGGGCGCACAGAAGTTGAAGAACGCATTGAAAGCCGGAAAGCAACTCAACGCTAAGGCAAAACCGTCCGGAGCGGACAACGCCGACCCGGCGGTTTGGGTGGACGAGGGATTCAAGCTCGCAAAAAGCGATGTCTACATCCCACCGATCAGCGACGATGAACCGGGGAGTTCGCCGGTCAAACCCAACAAGGCCTATCACGACAACGCCAAAAAAGTGGCGCAGGCCCAGATTCTTTTGGCTGGATATCGTCTCGCGGGCGTACTGAACACTGAGTTGGCCCACTAACCGGAGTCTTTCTCAAATCTAGTTTCGCGTGGCGGACGTCGCAATCTTACGGTCGGCATCGCCCGTACCACAGCGGCGTCCACCATAACGCGTGCAATACACTCACCATTCACAAGTTGCGTCGCGCTCTTTGCGTCAAACGTGCTGGCGTGTTCAGGAGAGGCGGCTTGCCCAGCTTCTTGATAATCTGTCGAAGTCGATGGTTCCTTCTACCAAACAAGAATGTAACTCGCTCAAATTGCCGTGGGTGAGATGAAGAAGCGCTTTCAGATTTCTGGAGATCGCTTCGGGTTTCTCTACGAAAAGAAGCTTAAGCGTCGAATCATCCGCGACGGCCTGAAGCCAAATGACGTACGCGATGATGCTTTTCGTAGAATGATCGTTTCGATCCCCGTGGGAAAAGTGAGTACGTATGGCCGGGTTGCGGCCGCCGCCGGCTATCCGCTCTATCATCGCGCCGTTGCGCGGCTCTTGCGTTGCGACCCTGTTGATTCTCTGCCTTGGCATCGCGTGGTAGGTGCTGGCGGCGCGATCAAACTGAAAGCAGCCGCCAAAACCGAGCAACGCAATCGTCTCAAGCTCGAAGGAGTGAAGTTCTGCGGCAAGTTGGTCGACATGGATTCGTGCGAACATGAATTTCGCGTATGGGAGCTCGACTAGCCAGTCACGTTTCATCCGAAAGGCGTCGAGCAAAGCGAATCAGTAGCGAATCACTGGTATTGTTGCAGCGAAGTAGAGAGGACCACTGTTGAGCCTGTCGTCCAAAATCATTCCGTCGCCGATCGGAAGGCTCAGACTTATCGCCGGCGATGAAGGGCTGACGGCGATTCTATGGGACAACGATCGCCCTCTACCCGTCCATCTCGCCAATCTTGTTGAGAATCTTGCGCACCCAATATTGCTTCGCGCCGAGAAAGA
>DATAMU010000747.1:0-2930 GCA_036266605.1 Candidatus Acidiferrum sp.
GAAAACTAACCGCGGACATTTCCGGGAACGGCACGATCGACAATCCAAATCTAACCGGGCATCTCCAAATTCCCGAACTCGCGTTGCGCGGCGAAACGTTTCATCAAGTGGACGCGCAACTCGACGCGAAGGGTACACACACGGAGTTCCGTCTGAATTCGAACGTCGAGCAAACTTCAATCGCGGCGAAGGGCACCGTTGAACTCACGCCAGGCTATCCCGCGAATATCATGCTCGACACGGGCAAGGTTCCGATCGGCGCGTTGCTCGCGCGCTTCGTTCCCAATTCGCAACACGGCGCCGACGGCGAACTCGAAATTCACGGCACGCTGCAAGGGCCACTTCAAGCTCCGGCGCAACTACAAGCACGCGTCGAGATTCCGACGCTCCAGCTTCAGGCGCAAACTCTGAAAATCACAAATGCATCGCCGATTCGAATCAACTATCAAGGTGGTGTGGTAACTCTCGAGAGCGCCGAACTCAAAGGTCAGGACACCAACATACGCCTCAACGGCACAGTCCCGGTGCAGGGCGGTGCCATGAATCTCGCCGCTGACGGCAGCGTCAATCTCAACATCCTGCAACCGTGGACCGAGGGCGGCTACTCGTCGGGCATGGTCAAAGTGCAAATGAAAGCGCAAGGACCGATCGCGCAACCGGTCATCGATGGACGCGTTCGAATCGAGAACGCCGAAATTTTATCCGACAGTTTGCCGGTCGGAATCGCGGCGATGAACGGAGACATCGGTATCTCCAGCAATCGCGTCAATATCAACAGACTGTCCGCAAACGCCGGCGGCGGCACAATCAACGTCACCGGCACGGCGAGCTACGGCAAAACTTCCAACTTCAATCTGGCAATGCAGGCAAACTCCGTGCGCATTCGTCAAAGCGGCGTTCGTACTGTGATGAACGCCGACCTTGCCTGGAGCGGCTCGACGGACAGCTCGCAGCTGACCGGCCGCGTCGTTGTTGACAAGCTCGGGTTTACGCAAGGCTTCGATCTATCCGAAATCATGGCGAATTTTTCGGGCGACGAGACCGTCAGCGACCCGTCGAACATCGCCAACAACATCAAGCTCAACATTGCGATTCAATCGTCGCAAAATCTAAACTTGGCCAGTAGCCAGGTCAGCATCGGCGGGTCCGCTAGCCTCACCGCGCAGGGTACCGCCGCCAATCCTGTCCTGCTCGGCAGAATTCTGCTCACCAGCGGCGAAGTCTTTACTCTCGGGAAGCGCTTCGAAATCCAAAGCGGCACGATTTCGTTTTCGAATCCGGTTCGCACCGAGCCAGTCGTAAATCTTCAGGTGAAGACGACGATCGAGAGTTACAACATCACAGCGAGCATCATCGGCCCGGTCGATCAGTTAAAAACGACGTACACGTCCGATCCTGCTTTGCCGACGGGCGACATCATCAATTTGTTGGCATTCGGCCAGACGACGGCGGAGTCTGCCTCGAACCCGAGCACGTCAGGCACTGCTTCTGCGGAATCCGCCGTCGCTGGTCAGGCGGGAAGCCATGTCGCCTCGCAGGTCCAGAAGCTCACCGGCATCTCTCAGCTGACGTTGAATCCACTCGCCGGCAGCAATTCGAACCCAGGCTCACAGGTTGCCATTCAGCAACGCGTGTCGGGCAACATTCTGCTCACTTTTAGCACCGACATCACGAACTCGCAGAATCAGAGCGTCCAGATTCAATATCAGGTCAACAAGAAGGTCAGTGTGTCCGTGCTGCGCGACGAAAATGGTGGCTACGGCATTGACGTTCACTATCACAAGGTTTTCTAAGCGCGCGATAAAGTGGGCGACTAGCGTTACCGCTGTCGTTTGGCGCTCGCAGCGGTCGCCGTTTTCTTTGAACTCGGTTTCTTCGCTGGCGCTTTTCTCAGCGCGGGCTTCGCGTTTGGTTTCGGGTCTCCGGTCGCCGCCTTTTCCACGTCTCCGCCCGCATCTCGCGCAATATCCGCCAGCAATCGCTTGGTCACCGCCGACTTCGGCTCCGTCGCCACAATATCTTCGGTCGAAGCAAACTCATCGCGATGCTTGATCAGTAGCCACGACTTGCCCGACGAACTCCCGAATCCGTGCGTTCGAACAAGCACCCACGACCCGCGCAACTTCTTCCCGTGCAACTGAAATTTCAAATCGCCCTTCTTCAACGCCGCGGCGATATCCGCGCTTTCCGGTGTCCACGTACCCGTGTCCCACACCATCACCGTCCCGCCGCCGTATTCGCCTTCCGGGATCACGCCTTCGAATCCGCCGTAGTCCACCGGGTGATCCTCCACCTGCATCGCCAGCCGCTTCGTGCTCGGATCGAGCGATGGCCCCTTCGGCACCGCCCACGAAAGCAACACGCCTTCGAACTCCAGCCGAAAGTCATAGTGCAATTGGGTAGCACGATGCTTCTGGATGACGTACGAAAGATGCTTGTCATCGCCTTTCTTGGCCGCCGCATCTCCCGCCGGCTCCGGCGTCACTTTAAAATTTCGCTTTTCTTTATATTTAGCTAGCGTCATGTTGTTTCCTCGCTGCCTATTTCAATCGCTTCGATGCTGTCGCAAAATTCTGCCGGCTCTTAAAGAAATCCGCCCACGGATCTTTCCGTCTCAGCCGTTCTCGGAAATTGCCAATGTTAAACGCCGTCGGATCAAGCGAAGGCTTCACCTCGTCCCAAGCCAGCGGCATCGAAAATGGCGCACCCGGTCTGCGCCGCACAGAATACGGCGTCACAACCGTCTGCACCGCGCCATTTCGAAACGGATCGAGATAAACGCGATCGCCTCGATCAGCAATCGCCCGTTCCACCGTCAACTCTTTCGAATGTTCAGCCGCCAATCGCGCCACTAGCCTCTCCGCAAATCTCAAAACATCGTCCGCCGACGGACCAACTTTAATCGGCACAAACACATGCAGCCCACGGCT
>DATAMU010000748.1:0-3224 GCA_036266605.1 Candidatus Acidiferrum sp.
AAAGACCCTACGCTTGCGGTCGAGCCGTTGACCCATTACCGCCCGCTTCTGGAATCCGTTTCTAAGATTGGGTAGAGTATTCGCAAAGTTTGGCGATTGCTCCTAACGCGTAGCGTGGGCTGCGGTTGTGAGCCTGTGGAAGACCTTCCTGTACGGAACCAAACTCCGTTGACAGAAATGTGCTCGATACCCTAATATCTACGTTTGTCTCTACAGGGAAAGGTGTGACTAAGGGCAATGCGGACGTACGTAGCGAAGGGTGAAGAGGCCGAAGCGCTGAAAGTGGGCGCGGATTGGTTTGTGGTGGATGCCACGAACCAGGTGCTGGGCCGGCTCGCGACCAAGGTCGCGCGAATGTTGATGGGCAAAGACAAGGCGTCGTTTACGCCGTATCTCGATTCGGGCGATCATGTCGTGGTCATCAATGCGGATAAGGTCAAGATGACCGGCAACAAAGTCGAGCAGAAGATGTACTACTCGCACAGCGGGTATCCCGGCGGCCTTAAAGAGGTTCCGGCGAAGCGCGTCCGCGAGAGCAAGCCCGACTGGATGATTCGCGAGGCGGTTCTGGGCATGCTGCCCAAGAACAAGCTGCGAGCTCGCCGCGCGAAGAAGCTCCGGATTTATCGCGACGCGGCCGGATTGGCGCGCCACGCGGGTCAAAAGCCGCAAGCGGTTTCGCTGTAAGAATCGCTGCAAGCGGCTGGTAGAGTATAGTTTAGGGGATTGCGGTTCAGTAGGTGTAACAACCTGCAGCATTCAGTCTCCACGTAGTGGTCCAGATGGGTTTTTCCGCTTGTTGCAGTGCTTTCCTTCGTCGAGTAGGAAGCCAGGCAAAACGGGTAAACCGAACTTGGGGCGAAGTACGGGCCCTTGGATGTTTGTCGCTGTTTTAGTGCTGTTCAGATTTAGGAGGAACGTTGAGTTCGAGCGCTTCGCCCCTCGGGGCCAATTCCTGGTTTCTCGGCACCGGCCGCCGCAAAGAATCGATCGCGCGTGTGTTTCTGCGCGCCGGGTCGGGCAAGTTCACGGTGAACGGCCGCACGCCGGATCAGTATTTTCCGAATCATGCGTGGAAGCATGATGCGACCGAGCCGCTGAAGTTCACCAATCTGGGCGACCAGGTGGACGTCGTTTGCACCGCGAACGGTGGCGGCGTCGGCGGACAGGCTGGAGCGGTGCGCATGGGTTTGTCGCGCGCGATTGCGCGTTACAACCCGGAGCTGCGTCCCTCGCTCCGTACCAACGGATTTTTGACGCGCGACTCCCGTATGAAGGAACGCAAGAAGTACGGGCAGAAGGGCGCGCGTAAACGCTTCCAGTTCACGAAGCGCTAGGTTTTTCGTGGCGGGTGTTTGCGCGTTGTCATCCTGAGGCACCCGAAGGGGCCAAAGGATCTCAACCGATCGACGCCACAAAACGAGCTCCGGTGCTCGGCTTTAACCCTGGGCACCGAGATCACGGCCGGCAAGCCGCCGGCAAAAAGGCTGCTCTGCAGCGAGTCGCCAGCACGATCGGCGACAGCTGCCGCAAGCAGCAATCTAAAGAGGAGGCAACTTGGCAGTAGAAATTACAATGAAGGAATTGCTGGAAGCCGGAGTTCACTTCGGTCACCAGACGCGTCGTTGGAATCCCAAGATGAAGGAATACATCTTCGGGGAACGCAACGGCATTCATATCATCGATCTACAAAAAACTTTGAAGATGTTCCGCGAAGCGAGCCGCTTCGTGAGCGAAATTTCGGCGCAAGGCCGCACGGTTTTGTTCGTGGGCACGAAGCGCCAAGCCCAGGAAGCGGTCGCCGAAGAGGCGAAGCGCTGCGGTGCGTACTATGTGAATCACCGCTGGCTGGGCGGTACGCTGACGAACTGGGCGACGCTCCAGAAGTCGATCAAGCGCCTCAAGTTGCTGAAGGCGATGGGCGAAGACGGCCGTATGGAAGAGCTCTCGAAGAAAGAGCGCGCGCGGCTGGATCGCGAAATGAAGCATTTGCTCCAGAACCTGGCGGGCATCGAGAACATGACGCAGTTGCCTGATGCGATGTTCGTCATCGACTCGAACGCCGAAGAGATCGCCGTGAAGGAAGCGCGCCGCATGGGCGTGCCGGTGGTTTCGGTCGTCGATACGAATTGCGATCCCGACGTCGTGGACTGGATCATTCCGGGCAACGATGACGCGTTGCGCGCGATTCGCCTGTTCACATCGAAGATCTCGGAATCGGTGCTCGAAGGCCACAACCTGTACGCACAATCGCAGGTTGCCGATCAGAAGGCTGCCCAGGATCAGGCGATCGTGGACGGCGTCGAGTACGTCGATACCAGCAAGTACGAGCAGTATGAGAAGCAGGAAGGCGACTTCGTCGAAGGCGCGGAAGCGGCAGCAGTTCCCGAGCCAGCGGCTGAACCTGCCGAAGCAACCGTCCCTCCGGACGACAAGTCGAACTAACCTTCGCGCTGGCAAGATTCAGCAGGCCCGGCGCTCTCGCTATCAAGATGCGCCGGGCCGTTTTGCAGCCGGACGCTATTCACAAAAATTTATTTCGTCGAAACAATGAAAGAGTAGAAGAAAAGGATGAGCACACAACCGCAAGCCATGCAAATACCAGCAAATCTCGTGAAAGAACTGCGCGAACGAACCGGAGCCGGTTTCGCGGATTGCCGCGCCGCGCTCGTCGAAGCGGCTGCCGACATCGAGAAGGCAATCGACATTCTGCGCAAGAAGGGCCAGGCAGCGGCCGCCAAGAAGGCGCAGCGCCAGGCGTCCGAAGGGCTCGTTGGCCACTATATTCACGCGGGTGGAAAGATCGGCGTGATCGTGGAGGTCAACTGCGAGTCGGACTTTGTCGCGCGCACGGAAGCTTTCCAGCAGCTTTGCCATGACGTAGCGATGCACATCGCGGCGATCGACCCGCGTTATCTGCGGCGCGAAGAAGTGACGCCCGAGATGCTCGAGCGCGAGCGCGAGATCTACAAGGATCAGGCGAAGGCCACCGGCAAGCCCGAAGCGGTCATCGAGCGTATTGTTACCGGCAAGATGGAAAAGTTCTATGAGGAAAATTGCCTCTACGAACAGCACTACATCAAGGACGAAGGCCAAACCATCGGCGAGATGGTGAACGCCGCCATTGCCAAACTGGGTGAGAACATCGCCATCAAGCGCTTTGCGCGCTTCAAGGTCGGCGAGGTTACTAGCAGTGAACCCGCCGCGGCCAAGTCCTGACTTCA
>DATAMU010000749.1:0-4279 GCA_036266605.1 Candidatus Acidiferrum sp.
TCGATGAGTTCTTTGGTGCGAAGAAATTCTTCGTCGCCACCAGGTGCCCAGCCGAGGAGCGCGAGGAAATTGCGGAACGCTTCGGGGAGGAAGCCTTCGGTGCGGTACATGTTGACGTCGGTGGCGCCGTGGCGTTTGGAGAGGCGCGATTTGTCGGCACCGAGAATGAGGGGGAGATGCGCGAAGATCGGCGGCTCGGCTTTCATGGCGCGATAGAGCAGGACTTGTTTGGGCGTGTTGGAGATGTGGTCGGCGCCGCGTATGACGTGGGTGATGCGCATGTCGATGTCATCGACGACGACGCTCATCTGATAGGTGGGCATGCCCCACTCTTCGCCGTCTTTGCCTGAGCGAAGGAGGACGAAGTCTTCGATTTCGTCGTTGTTGAATTCGCGCTGGCCGAAGACGGCGTCGTCGAAGACCGTCGTGCCGGCGGGGACTTTGAAGCGGATGGCGGGTTTTACATCGGGATTCGAGGGTTTGCCGTCGCGGCACCCGCAGCGGACGATGCGGCGAACTTTTTCATTGCCGGTGGCGCCGTCGGCGGCGTGATCTCCGCCGGCATATTTTTCGGCGGCGCAGTAACAGAGGAATGCGCTGCCGTTGGCGAGGCATTTTTGAGCGGCGTCTTTGTAAAGGGCGAGACGCTGGGACTGGTAGAACGGGCCTTCGTCCCAGTCGAGACCGAGCCATTGGAGACCGTCGATGATGCCCTGGACGAGCTCGGGCTTGTTGCGCTCGGCGTCGGTGTCTTCGATGCGGAGGATCAATTTGCCGCCCTGCTGGCGGGCGTAGAGCCAGTTGAAGAGAGCGGTGCGGGCGCCGCCGACGTGGAGATAGCCGGTGGGGGATGGGGCGAAACGGACGCGGATGGATGAGTCGATCATGAGAATTGAGTGATGGTGAATTGGATAGTTTAACGGATGGGGGTGGTGGGTGCAATTTTGGTGTGCAATGACGGAATGGTTTGTAGTGAGGATCGGTTGAAGATCCTTCGGCCTCCTTCGGAGGCGTCAGGATGACAGCTTTGGAGAGGTGAGGGCAAAGAGCAGAGGTGCGAGCTAGCGGACATGGGGCGCAGCGTGCTGCGCCCCTACGCGAGCGAGGCACTGAGGAGTACTGAGAGGCGATGCTGTCTTTTTAGCAACCAGTACGTAGGTACTTTGCTGGGGGCGAAAACCGTGAGCCATAATTTAGCGCAAGTACTTTGTTTTGTGTGCCGAAGTCTGCTCGTCCTCGGGTGGTAAGCGCGGAAAAACCGAGGAGATCTGCGGCCCGGAATTATTCATGCGCCCTGCGACACCGTTCGGTGGGTGAAGCAGACAGCGCATTTTAATTTGCGACGAATTCATTCAGAAGCAGATTCATCACGCGAAAACCGCGATAGCGAAGAGCATGTCGGTTCGGCCGGGATGACGTGTATCTGCATGGGTGAGCGCGGGCCGGTCGGAGACCGACGGAGAAGTGGCGGAAATTGATTCACGATAGCTATATCGCGATTACGTTGTTGGCTGCGGCGGCGGTGGCGGCGGGATTTTTCGCGTATGTATACACGCTGAAGCGGCAGACGTACTTGCTGTTGTGGACGGCGGGCTGGAGTTTTTTTGCGCTGCACTATTTGAGTCCGGCGCTGGCTCCGTGGCTGCATGGCGGACCTCTGCAAACGGCGCTGAACCGCTGGCTGTATGCGCTGGCGGGGCTGAGCTTTGTGCTCGGCGCGCAATTCTATTCCCAACGAAAAGCGTGGAAATCGGCGGCGGGCATCGCGGCGATCGTTCTGGGCGTGTGGGCGGCAGCGAACGCGCTCGGGTGGTTCACGATCGTGCCGGTGGTGGTTCCATCCATCTGTTTGTATTTGGCGGTGGGGACGATTTTCTGGATCGAGAGCCGGAGGCAGGAAACGCTGGCGGACCGGATGCTGGCGATTTCGTTTTTTGCATGGGCAGGGCTGCGGCTGACGATTTTTCTGGTGCTGAACGGCGGCACTGCGGGCGCAGATGAGATAGGCATGAAGGCGCTGGGAGCGGTGCCCGCTGCGTTTGTGGCGATGCTGATGGTGATGGCGACGTATGAAGAGGAGAAGCGCCGGATCGAACGGAACATGCTGGCGCTGTCGAATCTGAATCTGGCGACGTCGAGTTTTGTGGGCGGAGAGATTCAGCGGATGTTGTCGCAGGCGCTGGATCGCGTGCTGGGAGTGGTGCGATTGCCGGCGGGCGCGCTGTTTTTGCATCACGGCGATCCGCAGGGGCCGACGTCGGTGGTGGCGGCGGGATTGAACGATGATTTTTGCCGCGTGGCGCAGGAAGAAGGGCTTGACGATTATCTGGTCGGGCTTGTGTCGCGCATGGGCGGGCTGCTCGGGTTTCGCGACTTGCGGGATGCGTCGCTGGCGGCGCTGGAGAAGGACGAATCGATCCGGCGATTCCGGCAGTTGGGATTGGCGCAGGGGCTGCGCAGTGTGGTCGTAATCAGTTTGCAGGCGAAGGAGCAGGCGTTTGGCGTGTTGCTGCTGGGGACGCCGGACAACCGGAGATTTACGCCGGCGGAGTTGCGGCTGCTGCTGGCGCTGGGACATCAGATCGGGATGGCGGTCGAGAATAGTTATTTGGTGCAGCAGACTTCGCGGCGGTCGGAAGAGTTGCACGTGCTGAACGAGATCGGGCGCGCGCTGAGCTCGACGCTGAACAAAGAAGATTTGCTGAACAAGATTTGGGAAGAGCTGCGGCGGCTGTTTGCGGTGGAGAATTTTTACATCGTGGAGCTCGATCCGCTGAACGATGAGATTTTGTTCGATCTCGAGATTATCGACGGGATGCGGATGCCGAAGAGGACTCGGCCTGCGGGAAATCACCTGAACGAGTATGTGATCCGGACGCGGCAGCCGGTTTTGATTCGCGAGAATTTTTTGGAAGAGGCGAAGAAGTTTGGCGTGGTGCCGATTCGAACGAAGGGATGCATCTGCGTCGTGCCGCTGGTGGCGTATGACCATGCGATCGGGGCGATGGGAGTTTTTTCGGATTCGGAGCACGCGTTCGATGAGGGGCATCTGGAGTTGATGCGCGTGCTGGCGAGCGAGGCGAGCATCGCGATCGAGAACGCGCGACTGTTCAATGAGGAGCGGACGAAGGCGCGGCATTTGTCGCTGCTGAATACGATTTCGCGGAACGCGATTGCGACGTTGAATCCGGATGAGATGCTGGCGAAGATTACGGAGCAACTCGAGGAAGGGTTGACGCACGATCACGTGGGAATCGGCGTGCTGGATTATTCTTCGCGGGAATTGGTGATTCAGGCTGAGGGCGGCGCGCGACGGGGCGATCTGGGACGGCGTGTGGCACTCGGTTCGGGATTAGCCGGGCAGGTGGCGCGAACGGGGCACATGGCGGCGTTCACAACGGCGTCGGGCACGAACGATCCGGGTCTGCGTCCGATGATGCCCGATTCGACGGCGGCGATTGCGCTACCGATTTTTTATGCGGAGCAGTTGCACGGCGTGCTGTATGTCGAGTCTTCGAAGCAGACGGACTTTTCGGAAGAAGAGGTTTTGCTGCTGCGGACGCTGGCTGATTTGATCGCGGGTGCGTATCACAACGCGCTGTCGTTCCAGAAGGCGCAGGAGCAGGCGATCACGGACGGATTGACGGGCGTGAAGACGCACCGGTTCGTTATGGAGTCGCTGTCGGCGGAATGGAAACGATCGACGCGGGCGGGGCGTGCGTTTGCGTTGGTGCTGATGGACTTGGATCGGTTCAAGTTTGTGAACGATTTTTATGGACACCTGGAAGGCGATCTGGTGCTGCAACGCGTCGGGCACATTTTGGAAGCGAATTGCAGGCGGTCGGATGTCGTGGCGCGGTACGGCGGCGACGAGTTTGTGATGTTGATGCCGGAAACGAACATGGAGCATGCGCGGCAACTGGCGACGAAGCTGCGCGGATGGGTTTCGGCCGATCCGCTGTTGCGCGAGAAAAATGTGAGCGCGAGCTTTGGCATCGCATGCTATCCGCTGCATGGATCGACGCCGCAGGAATTGATTCAGGTGGCGGATGCGTCGATGTATTTGTCGAAGCACCAGGGCGGGAACGCGGTTTCGACGGCGGATCATTTCGATCCGAACGAGACGAAGAAGTGGAAGCGGGATGTTCTGGAAGCGTATTTGGGCGTGACGCTGAAGCGGTTGTTCGCGACGGGGCCAGAAGCGTTTGAGGAGATTTATTCGCGATTGAAGCAATTTACGGAGTCGCTGGCGACGACGGAGATTGCACCGGAGCCGGGC
>DATAMU010000750.1:0-4842 GCA_036266605.1 Candidatus Acidiferrum sp.
CGAAATCAGAGCGATCGGACGACCTACTAAGATCGCGATTGCTATCCAGAAAGTTCTCACGATGATGAGAGATTAAGATTCCTGTGCAAAAGTATCAAGATTTCCTCTATCTCTCGCGCAACAGAAAAGTTATATTGAATCTGCTCAGCGATTTCCACGACAACTGACCTGTAGATGGGGCGAAAGAGTGGTTCCACCATCCAGGAAGAGTTGTACTCCACGCCCGACGAAACGGCGCGCGAAGAACTAGACGACGCTCGCCTGCTCGACTTGGACGCGGAGAAGGAATCGCCGTTTCTACGCGCACAAAAGCGCGTGCCCGCCCGCCGTAGTCCGCTTCCAAAGAAGACCGCTGCCCGACTGGTTTGGGCTGCGCTTGCCATTATTGTCGCAGCGTTGGCTGCGGTAGGAGCTTCGGCTTTCTACCGTTACGGCGAGCACTCCTGGCGCTTCCGGCTCAATTCCAGCGATGACATTGAAATGTCGGGCCTGACTAATGTCACGCGCGCCCAGATCATGGAAGTGATGGGCGGCGACATCGGCCGGAACATTTTTTATATCCCCCTTAGCCAGCGCCAGAAACAACTCGATCAGATTCCGTGGGTGGAATCCGCCAGCGTTATGCGGTTCACGCCTAACCGCATCCGCATCGAGATTCACGAACGCACGCCGGTGGCGTTCGCACGGATTGGATCGAAGATTCTGCTGGTGGATGCCGGGGGCGTTCTCATGGATCTCTCCGCGCGCAAGAAATATTCTTTTCCGGTTGTTGTCGGTATGAATTCCGGCGAGCCCATTTCCAGCCGCGCCCCGCTGATGAAAATTTATAACCAACTGGTCGGAGAACTCGATTCCGGCGGCGCGCATTATTCGCAGGACCTGAGCGAGGTCGATCTCTCCGACCCGGAAGACGCCAAGGTCCTCACTAACGATTCGGAGGGTGAGGTCGTAGTGCATCTCGGCTCGGCCAATTATCTGGATCGTTTCAAAATCTACATCACTCATTTGCGCGAGTGGCGACAGCAATTTCAGAGGCTTGAGTCGGTTGATTTGCGGTATGACCGGCAAATCATCGTGAATCCCGATCTGCCCGGCTCGACCCGCCAGCCTCCAGTTTCGCTGGCGGTTGCGAAGGCTGCAATTTCGGCAGGCGTAAAACGGGCAGTACTGGTGGAGCGCGCGCCGGCGAAGCCTTCCGCACAGCGCGTGATCGCGGTCAAGCCTGCCATCAGCCGAGCGGAAAAATCAACCCACTGGCACAAACATGCCGCAGTGAAGCACAACCCTCCGAAATCCCGGGTCACGAATGCAGCTTTGACGGACAAGGTGAAGCGCTCGCCCAAAAAGCCCAGCCCCGCAATTTCGAAAGGAAAAGGAATCCGGTAGATGCCCAAGGCGCGCGAAAACTTTTTGACAGCGATTGACGTTGGCAGCGCCAAGACATGTGTTCTGGTCGCTGAAATCAGCGACGCCGGTTTACGTTATCGCGGCCATGGTCTTGCCGAATCACGCGGCTCGCGCAAAGGCATCATCGTTGACCTGGAAAAAGCGGTGGCATCGATTCAAAAAGCCGTAGAACGCGCCGAAGACAGCGCCGGCTTTGCGATTGAGCATGCCATGCTCGGCGTCGCCGGTTCGCATGTGCGCGGCATCAACACCCACGGCGGACTGATCTTCACCCGGGCACGTGAAATTGGCCGCGACGAGATCCGTCAGGCGGTAGAAAAAGCTCGAGCCATTCAGCTTCCGCCCGATCGCGAAGTTTTACACCTTCTTCCGCAGGAGTTCATTCTCGACGAGCAATCAGGTGTGCATGATCCGCTCGGAATGATTGCAACCCGGCTGGAGGTGCGGGTCCACATGACATCGGCCGCGGCATCGGCCACTCAAAACGTCGTCACTGCGGTGAACCGTGCGGGCGTGCACGTTGACGATACCGTTTTTGAGCCGCTTGCTGCCGCGGACTCCGTGCTGCGTTCCGATGAACGCGAATTGGGGATTTGTTTGGCCGACATTGGCGCAGGATCAACTTGCGTGATCGTGATTCAGGAGGGCGCGGTTGCTCACACTGCGGTGCTGCCCGTTGGCGGAGATCACTTCACCAGCGATCTGTCAGTCGGCCTTTGCACTCCAATCATCGAAGCCGAAAAAATCAAGAAGTTGTTCGGCAATACCACCGTTACTTTGATCCCCGAGGGCAACGAGGTGGAGGTGCCATCGGTTGGAGATCGACCCTCGCGGCTCATCTCCCAGCGCATGGTCGGCGAAATTCTCGAACCACGTGCACGCGAACTTTTTGAGATGCTGCGGGAAAACTTGCGCCATGCGGGAATGCTGGAAGTCTGCGCCGCGGGAGTCGTACTTACCGGAGGCGGCTCGCGATTACCGGGCATGATGGACATCGCCGACTCGGTTCTACGTAAGCCAGTTCGCATGGCTTGGCCCGTTCCGCTCGCCAAAATGCCATCCGCGTTAGCTGAACCGGAGTTTGCAACTGTTCTTGGGTTGGTGATGTACGGCCACCGTGCTCGAAGCGCGCGTGGCGGCCAAGATGGAAGATGGAGTTCGAAGCTGAAAGCAATGTTAGTGGGCAAAGCAGCTTCGAGTTATTAGCCGGGGCAAGTGAGCGCGAGCGTGACGCAATTGCTGATCGCTCATAGCTGGTTTCAGGTATGGCGCACGAGAGAGGCATGACCATTTTGCACGAGCAACGACGATTTTTTCGAGGTGAGCTTATGAAAAAAGAAACCAATGAAATTCGCATCAATTACACCGACGATTCCCGCAATGACGCCCGCATCAAGGTAATCGGCGTCGGCGGAGGCGGAGGTAACGCCGTCAACCGTATGATCGAAGCCGGCATGGACGGCATCGAATTTATCACCGCCAACACTGACCTGCAGGCTCTGCGCATGTCGCGCGCCTCGGTCAAGATTCAGCTCGGAGTAAAGCTCACCAACGGTTTGGGCGCAGGCGCAAACCCTGAAGTCGGACGCAAAGCTGCGCTCGAAGATTCCGACAAGATCATCGAAGCCCTCGAAGGCGCCGACATGGTCTTCGTCACTACCGGCCTCGGTGGCGGCACCGGCACGGGCGCTGCGCCGATCATCGCGTCGCTCGCCAGTGAGATGGGCGCTCTCACCGTCGCCGTCGTCACTAAGCCGTTCGCATTCGAAGGCAAGCGCCGGATGCAGCAAGCCGAACGCGGCGTCGCCGAACTCATGGATTCGGTTGACACCACCATCGTCATCCCCAACGAGAAACTGCTCGCCGTCGCACAGGACGCCGGCTTCTTCGAGTCATTCCGTGTCGCCGACGACATTCTTCGCCAGGGCGTGCAGGGAATTTCTGACATCATCACCATTCCCGGCATCATCAACCGCGACTTCGCCGACGTGAAGGCAATCATGGCGCGTATGGGATACGCCGTTATGGGCACCGCCAGCGCCAATGGATCGCGCCGCGCCACCGAAGCTGCACAAAAGGCCATCGCCTCCCCGCTGCTCGAAGCCGGAGCCATCGACGGCGCTCGCGGAATCCTGATTAACATCACTGGATCGGCATCACTGAAACTGGCCGAAGTTCAGGAAGCCTGCAGCATTATTCAGAATGCTGCCGACGATGACGCCAACATCATCTTCGGCGCGGTGCTCGATGAAAAGATGAAAGACGCGGTCAAGATCACGGTCATCGCGACCGGGTTCAGAGAGGAAGACCGGCCGCGCCGCCGCACCGAATCTACTGGTTTCACCATCAACTCCGGATCCGACGACTTCGAGTCCGACTCGCCTCGCAACATGGTGATGGAATCGGATCCCGGACCATCCGCTGTGTCAGCTTCGGGGAGTGGATTAGGATCATCTGCAGTTGCGTCTGTGCCGTCCGCATCAAGTGAGGTGGACACCATGCGCAACGCGATGATCGCCAACTTCGAGCAGGCTGATTTGGATGTTCCCGCGTTTCTGCGCAAACGCGGCGACGTAATCTAAGGCTGCACACCATTGCCTGGTTGCCCCCACCCTTGCCGCTGCTTTTGCGACAGGGTGGGTTTTTAATTTGGGACGGGAAAGCCACACGATTGTTTTCGACAACAGGGTTAATTCTTCAGCCACAGCACAGGGAAACCGTGCCCCAGCTTTTTAAAATCAGAATCGCTGGTCACTAACATCGCCTTGTGCTCAATCGCCAGCGCAGCAGCGAAGCTGTCGGCGTAGTACATTCTGTAGTTTAATTTGAGGTCAGCTGCCTGAATTGCACGGAGAGGGGTCGCGTCCATCAAGAAGATGGGAAGTGCGCGCACCGCGCTCATAATTGCTCGGGCACGGTCGAGACCCCGGACGCGAAGGACGCTGCCGTAAGCTTCCCCATAATTTACTGCGGACATCAGGATTTCTGCGCGGCGGTGGTTTGCTTCTTTTATCAATTCACTGACCTTCGCTGCTGCCGGCGTATTTTCCAGAAAGGCGAAAAGCGCGGCAGCATCAAAGACGTAGGTCTTCACTTGTCCCGCTTTCCCTCGCGGCGGTGCTCCTTTTCCCAATAAGTGAGCACGCTGGGGCCGTCTGCCAAACAACCCTTCAATCGGTCGATGTATTCGTCAGTAATTGGCTGCAGCACTATGCGCCCAAATTCGTCTTCGAGCACTTTGACTTTGGTTCCTGCCTGAATGCCATGCTTGCGACGAAGCTCTGCCGGTATCACAAGTTGGCCCTTCGATGTAAACGTAGTAGTCATGTCACGCATGCCTTACATACTACCATAAGTAAGTCTAATATCGTTTGATGTAAGAGAGAGAGTTGCCTGAAACTGTTATAGCGCTCTTAACCTGGAGTGCATTCAGAT
>DATAMU010000751.1:0-2432 GCA_036266605.1 Candidatus Acidiferrum sp.
CGTCGGGCTCGTCGGTTCGCCGACGGCGGTCGAACCAGGAATGGAATTCGATACGAACTATTTTGACTCACAGGCGAACACGATCCGCCTGGGCGTCACAAACAAGGGTAAAGATCAAAAACTCATCGTGATTTCCGGCTCGATGAATGGTCACACCGAAGCGGAGGCTACCTATCGTCATTTGCTCGAAGATCACGAAGAACTTCGCCAGGAATCCGCGAAATATTACGCGGACTATCTGCGCGACACGGTGAGCGTTTCGCTTCCCGACGAGCAATTGCAGCAAGCGTACGACTGGTCGCGCGTCAGCGTGTTGCAAGGCATGGTGAACAATCCGTATCTCGGCACTGGGCTCGTCGCGGGCTATCGAACGTCAGGGGAAAGCGCGCGACCTGGATTCGCGTGGTTTTTTGGCCGCGATTCGATGTGGACTTCGTTCGCGCTGAATTCGGTCGGCGATTTTGTCGACACGCGAACGGCGATCGATTTCGTCAGCAAATTCCAACGGGACGACGGGAAAATCCCGCATGAGATTTCGCAATCGGCCAGCCTCGTCGATTGGTTCAAGAAGTTTAACTACGGCTATGCATCGGCGGATGCCACACCGCTGTACATCATCGCGATGAATGATTACGTCGCGCAAAGCGGCGATGTCGATTTCGCGAAACAAAAATGGGACAGCCTGTGGAAGGCGTATCAGTTTCTGAAATCGACTTACGATTCGCAAGGCTTTCCTCAGAATTTCGGCATCGGCCATGGCTGGGTGGAGGGCGGCCCGCTCTTACCCGTACGGACGGAGCTATACCAGACGGGACTCGGTGCCGTCGCGCTCAACGCACTTGCGAATCTGGCTGACGCGACCGGCCACGGCGACGTCAGCGGAACATTGAGGCAGGAATTCGAGCAGCATCGACCGCTGATCGAGAAGACATTCTGGCTGCCGGACAAGAAGCGCTACGCGTTTGCACTTGATCGCGAAGGCAAGCCCGTGGATGAACTCAGCGTGCTGGCGACAGTGCCGATGTGGTTCGGCTTGCTCGATGAACACAACACCGACGCGACGATCACGCAACTCGCCGATTCGGATCACCAAAGCGACTGGGGCATGCGCATCATTTCCGATCGCGCGTCGCGATTCAGCGGCGGCGGTTATCACTTCGGTTCCGTGTGGCCGCTGTTCACCGGATGGGCGTCGGTCGGCGAATATCGCTATCATCGCGCGATTCCCGCTTACGAGAATTTGCGCGCGAACGCGCTGCTTGCGCTCGACGGTTCGCTTGGGCATGTGACCGAAGTTTTGTCGGGCGATGTGTATCAGCCGCTCTCGACAAGTTCGCCGCATCAGATTTGGTCGGCGGCGATGGTGGTCAGTCCGATTCTGCGCGGCATGTTCGGGCTTTCGAGCGATGCGAAGACGCAAACGTTGACGTTCTCGCCGCACGTCCCGGCGGATTGGAGTTCGTTCTCTGTGCGCAACATTCGCATCGGCGATTCGCGACTGAATTTGACCTACACAGCGAAGCCCGGAGCGATAACGCTTGAAACGGAATGCACAGGCAGCGCGCCGTGCAATATTCTCTTCAAGCCGGCGATCAGTCTGCGCGCGCATGTTGCGTCGGTGACTTCAGGCCCGGCTGCCAGGCGCAGAGCGATTCCGTTTCACGTCACGGCGACCGACGCCGATCAGCACGTCGAGATTCAGACGAAAGGCTCGAGCAAAGCGGTCATCACGATTCTGCTGCGCGACAACATCGGCATAGCTTATGACTCGACGCTGCCGGCGCTGGGAAGTTCGAGCCAAGGGCTTCGCATCTTGTCGCAATCATGGAGCGTCGCGCACGACACGCTCACGCTGGATGTCGCAGGAAAAACAGGCTGCGACTACGAACTCGGGGTTTTCGACAACGGAAAGAGCTTGATGCAAGGGCAAGCCGCGCTCGCATCGGTGGAGGGCGGCGACCGTGTCGTTTCCAAACAGGGCGAAGAAAAGATCAAAATCGCGTTTCCGCCGGAGAATTCCGGGAACTACGCGCATCGAAAGATCGTGATGCATTTTTCAAACAGCCGAAAGTAAAGCTACGCGGCGCTTAACATTTCGACCGGGGAGGCTTCCATGACGAAGATCTGGGTCCTCGCGGGAATTTTGGTGATTGCTATGTGTGCTCTGACGCCGCGGGGCGGCGCGCAACAAAAACGGAAAAAAGATGCGGCTGCGGCCGGGCAGAAGCAAGACGCCGGCGCGCAACCGAAAGGGACGAAGGACGCCGCGGGACACGAGTGGTTCAACCACGCGGTTTTCTATGAGATCTATCCGCGGAGCTTTGCCGACAGCAACGGCGACGGTGTCGGCGACCTAAAAGGCATCACGTCGAAGCTCGACTATTTGCAGCATCTCGGTGTCGATGCAATCTGGATCACGCCGTGCTTCCCTT
>DATAMU010000752.1:0-8888 GCA_036266605.1 Candidatus Acidiferrum sp.
ACCGTAGGGGCACGGCACGCCGTGCCCTTCTTCTTCTTCGGCGCCGCTATCCGACAAGGAGCCCGCTCATGAATCCATTCGACAGGCACCGCGACGCAAACACTCCCGACCTTAACGCCGAGCTCGAATCTCACCTCCAAATGTCCGCGCAGGATCACGCCGCCCGCGGCGCCGATCTGAAATCCGCCGCAGAACGAGCGCATCGCGAACTCGGCAACATCCCGCTCATCCAACTAACCGCCCGCGACCAACGCCCCATCGCCGCGTTCTTCGACAATCTACTCCAAGACATCCGCTTCGCCCTGCGTACCCTCCGCAAAAATCCAGCCTTCACCATCATCGCCGTCCTCACGCTCACCCTCGGCATAGGCGCCAACACCGCCATCTTCAGCGTCGTCAACGCCGTCATCCTTCATCCGCTCCCATTCAAAAACGCCGACCGCCTCGTCGATCTCGCCGGCCGCAGCACCACTTTCGATTTCGAACATATGTACATGTCGCTCCCCGACATCAACGACGCCCGCGCCACTTCAAAAACGCTCACCGACATCTCCACCTATTCCTTCAACGCCAAGGAAGCCATCGTTGACGGGAAACCCGAACGGCTCGACGGCGCCAACATCGACGAACATCTCTTCCCGCTCCTCGGCCTGCAACCAATGTTTGGCCGCACTTTCACCTCCGACGACATGCGCCCCGGCGTCCACGTCGTGATTCTCAGCCACAAAATCTGGCGCGACCGCTTCGCCTCGGACCCAAATGCAGTCGGCAGAACGATGCTCCTCGACGGCGAACAACACACCATCGTCGGTGTAATGCCCGAACTCCCGAAGATGGACTTCGTCACCGACTCCACTCTCTGGGCTCCATTCCAGCCGACGCACGACCAACTTTCCGAGCGCAATCAGCGCAGCGCGGGCGTCGCCGTCGCTCGACTCCGCCCCGGCGCCACATTCGACCAAGCGGAGCGCGAACTCGATCAAATCTCCACGCGTCTCACTGAAACCTATCCCGACTCCAACAAAGGTTGGAGCATGCACGCAATGTCATTGAAGACCTCTCTCGTGGGCGATACCAGCACTCCCTTGCTCGTCCTCTTCGGCGCAGTCGGCTTTGTCCTGCTCATCGCCTGTGCAAACGTCAGCAATCTTTTCCTGTCGCGCGGTTGGTCGCGCCGACGCGAATTCGCCATCCGCTCCGCCATCGGCGCTACCCGCGGCGCACTCCTCCGCCAACAACTCGTCGAAAGCGCCATCGTCGCCTTGATCGGCGGTGCCTCTGCGCTGCTCCTCTCGTTGTGGATTGTCCGCGCCCTCCGCGAACTACTCCCGCCCGAAACGCCTCGCCTCGAAAGCATCGCCATCGAACCAGGCGTCGCGATCTTCACCCTCGCTGTCTCGCTTCTCGCAGCTCTTATCTCTGGCCTCGCACCCGCCCTTCTCAGCGTCCGCGACGACGTCAACGTCACCATCAAAGAAAGCGGCGCCTCCGCCAGCCCCAGTCACAACTTTCTGCGTCAATCGCTCGTCGTCGCCGAAGTCGCCCTCGCTCTCATTCTCGTCATCGGCGCCAGCCTCGCCGTGCAAAGTTTCACGCGCATGATGCACATCAACGCCGGCTTCCGCACCGACCACCTGGTCACGATGCAAATCGAATTTCCCTCGTCCCGCTACCAAAAAACTGAGCAAAGCTTGCACTTCACCGAACAGGTCGTCGAAAACACGCGCAGCCTTACCGGCGTCGAGTCCGTCTCCGCCGGCCTTATCTACCCGATGAGCGACTACATCGCCGAATCGCAATTCACTGCCGAACCTGCTGCCGATCCCAAAACTCCCGGGCAAATGGTGCGCAGCAATCGCGTACTGCCCGATTTCCTCCGCACCTTCGGGATGCCGCTACTCGCCGGTCGCGATTTCAATTCCGCCGACAAACTTGGTTCTCCTCAAGTTTTCATCGTCAGCGAATCCTTCGCGAAAAAGGTCTTCGGCACCTCAAACGCCGTTGGCAAGCGCATTTCAATGGATAAACAAAAAGACCAATTCGTTTGGGGCACCATCGTCGGCGTCTGCGGCGATGTGCGCGAACGCGACCGCAATGTCTCTCCGACCGTCTACGCGCCGCTCGCGCAAGCCAAAGAACTCGCCGGCATCTTTCTCGCCGTCCGCACGCAGCCCAACCCCAACACCGTTGTCGGCGCCATCCAAGGCAGTATCTGGGCGCTCGACAAAACCCGCCCCATCACCGGAATCGCAACCATCGAAGAACAAATCCAGGAACACAACGCCGCGCCAAAATCACAGAGTCTTCTGCTCGCCATCTTCGGAGCGCTCGGGCTTCTCCTCGCAATCATCGGCGTCTACGGCGTCATGTCCTACGTCGTCACCCAGCAAACCCGCGAAATCGGCATCCGCATCGCGCTCGGCGCCGAACCGCGAAAGATTCTCAGGATGGTCATCACGCGCGGCGTCAAACTCGCACTCATCGGCGTCGCTATCGGCCTGGTCGCGTCCTTCGCTCTCACGCGCTTCCTCTCCTCCCTTCTCTACAACACGAGCCCAACCGATCCAATCACCTTCACCGCCGTCGCTGTCGCTCTCATCGCAGTCGCTGTCGCCGCATCCGCCACGCCCGCACGTCGCGCCATGCAAATCGACCCGATCCGCGCACTCCGTCACGATTAAGGAGTCCACGAATGAATCCCTTCAAAAAATCGAGCAGCGACAACCGCCCCGACCTCGACGCCGAACTCCAATCCCACCTTCAGATGTCCGCCGCCGATCACATTGAGCGCGGCGCCGACGCAAATTCAGCCTCCGAGCAGGCCCGCCGTGAACTCGGCAACATCCCCCTCATTCAGCAAACCACTCGCGACCAACGCCCCGTGGCCACGTTCTTCGACGACCTTTCCCAAGATCTCCGCTACGCTCTCCGCACCCTCCGCAAAAATCCCGCCTTCACTCTCGTCGCCATCATCACTCTCGCTCTCGGCATCGGCGCCAACACCGCCGTCTTCAGTGTCATCGACTCCGTCATCCTGCGCCCGCTCCCGTTCAAAAACGCCGACCGTCTCGTCTGGCTCAATGGAAAATTCGCGTTGAGCGATCTCGCCGACGTCTCCCCACCCGACTTCATCGACTATCGCGCCGCCAATCAATCCTTCGACCACCTCGTCGCCATGGGCAACGACCCGAGCCCATCCAATCTTTCCGGCGACCGCTCGCAACAAGTTCTCGTCAGCATCGTCACCGCAAATTTTTTCGAAACTCTCGGCATCGCACCGCAAATCGGCCGCGACTTCACCCAGGCCGACGAACAATTCGAAATGCCGCAGTCCGTCATCCTCGGCCACGGCATCTGGATGCGCGCCTTCGGCTCCAATCCATCCATCGTCGGCAAAACAATCCGCCTCGACGGCGTGAGCGCCACCGTCGTCGGCGTTCTCCCCACCGATCTGCCACTCCTCTCCGAAGCGCAAATCTGGCAGCCCGCTCCGATGCGCAACCAAGGCATGCAGTTTCGCCGCGGCCACTTCCTCAAAGTGATCGGCCTCCGCAAAACAAACGTCACGCAAGCCCAGGCCGCTGCCGACATGGACTCCATCTCCGATCGCCTCGGTCGCGAATATCCCGACACAGATAAGGGATGGAGCCTCCGTCAACGCCCGCTCGGCGAAGTTCTCATCGGCCCTGTTCGCCCTGCGATGATTCTCATCGCCAGCGCCGTCGGCCTTCTATTGCTCATTGCGTGCGGCAATGTCGCGAACCTTCTGCTCGCCCGTTCCACCGCGCGCCGTCGCGAATTCGCCGTGCGTGGCGCGCTCGGCGCCAGCCGCGGCCGCATGATTCGCCAAACTCTCACGGAAAGCATCGTCCTCGCCGTTGCCGCCGGCGCGCTCGGCGTCTTCGGCGCCATGTGGATCGTGCGTTTGCTCCGCGCGATCGGCCCCTCAAGCCTCCCCCGTCTCAACGACATTCAGATCGACACCACTGTGCTTCTGTTCACCGCGGGCATTTCATTGCTCACCGGCCTTGTCTTCGGCCTCATTCCCGCGCTTCAAGCTTCTGGCCGCGCTTTCACCGACGCGCTCAAAACCGGAACGCGCAATACCGCGTCAGGTTCGCAACGCCGCGTCGGCAGCGTCCTCGTCGTCGCGCAGGTCGCGATGTCGCTCACGCTTCTCGTCGGCGCGGGACTCTTGCTCAAAAGTTTCTGGCTGCTCACGCAAGTCGATCCGGGCTTTCAAACGACTCATGTCGTGACCGCCGAAATCGGTCTGAACGGCTCCGTGTACAAAGACGACGCGAAACGTTTTCGCTTCTGGCAGGAATTCGAATCGCGCGCCGCTGCTTTGCCCGGTGTCGAAAGTGTCGGCGCAACCTCCGAACTCCCTCTCAACGGCGAACACAACGACAACGCGTTCTATATCGCCGGCCACACCTACGCCCCCAGCGAATTCGACGACGCGAATTTCCGCCAGATCAGCAACAGCTACTTCGCGACGATGCGCATCCCTCTTCTCTCGGGCCGCGGCTTCACCGAACGAGACACCGCAAACTCCGCCGGCGCCCTCGTCGTTAACGAAGCTTTTTCTGAACAATTCTTCAAGGGACAAAATCCCATCGGCAAGCATCTTCGTTTTGCCACCGGACCGAAGCAAGACATGGAGATCGTCGGCATCGTCGGCGACATTCATCACGACTCGCTCAGCGTGTCGCGCCTTCCGGAGATGTACACCGCGTTCTCGCAAAATCCCGCGGGGCAAATGCACATCGTCGTTCGCGCCACAGCAGCCCCCACAAATCTCGCCGCCGCTTTGCGAGAAGTTGTCGCGAATATCGACAAAGACGAAACACTCTCGGATTTCCGCACGCTCGATGCGATTCGCGACGCCTCCATCGCGCAACCACGTTTCTCCACGCAACTTCTCGGCACCTTCGCCGTACTCGCCCTGATCCTCGCCGCCGTCGGACTCTATGGCCTCATGGCCTATTCCGCCACGCAACGCGTCAACGAAATCGGCATCCGCGTAGCCCTCGGCGCCACCCGTTCCAACATCCTCGGCCTCATGCTCAAACGCGGCTCGCTTCTGGCGCTCTACGGAATCGCCATCGGCCTCGTCGCATCGCTGGCACTCTCGCGCCTCCTCTCGACCTTCCTTTTCGGAGTCCGCCCCACCGACCCTCTTACATTTCTCGTTGTCGCCGCCATCCTCGCGACCGTCGCGCTAACCGCCAGCTACATCCCCGCCCATCGCGCAACGCAGGTAGACCCGAACGTCAGCCTCCGCCACGAATGAACTTCGCAAAAATCGGAAATCCGCCTCACCACAAATCATCGCTCCCCGGAACGCTTACCGTTGCGCCGTTGCTCTGGCGCTTGTCCGGCCATGCGTGAATCGGGCATTCTGGTTTCGTGCTCGGCCCCTGGACGAAAGAGTGTGATGCATGCCTCCGAAAACCGATGGAATTCTCGAATCTTCTTTGTACGTGAGCGATGTATCTCGGTCCGTTCGTTTCTACGAAGAGATTTTCGGATTTAAAGTAGTGACCCGATTCGACCGCGGCTGCGCTATGCACGCTGGCGAGCGCCAGGTGCTGCTGTTATTCGAGAAGGGTGGCTCCCGCGCCATTCAATCGCCACACGACGGCGACGGCGAGTTGCACATCGCCTTCGCGATTCCCTCCGCCGAATTGGCGAACTGGGAGCAATGGCTCCAAACGAAGCACATCGAAGTGGAAGAAAAGCGGCAGTGGGACTTGGGCGGCTGGAGTCTCTACTTTAGAGACCCCGACCGACATCTCATCGAACTCGCCACGCCAGGTGTCTGGTCGGTGTACTGAGATTCCTCACCGGTCAGCTCGTGAGTCAAAGCGTCGCCTGAAGTCTTACTCAGCAACGCTGCAACGCCGACCTTCCGAGTCGACGAATTGCGCGAGCATTCCTCCGTAATCCTGTTTCGTCGGAGGTAAGCTGAACTGCACGCCCTTCGCACTCATATCCTGATGAAACTTCCCTAGGTTGGTGACGTTAAATCCGAGTTCGATGCTTCCCGCCGGATTCGTTTCTGACGCGGGATGCAAACCGAGAGATATTTCTCCAGTGGAGAATTCACTCCATCCGGGAGACTCGAACTTCAGCGGCAAGCCGAGCACGTCGCGGTAAAAACTCACGGCACGCCGCATATCGCCCACAAACTCGATGACGTAGTTGAGTTTCATTGTCGTTTCACCTCCTGCGGTCGCGAGGATAGACTTCGAGAATGGAAATTTCCAATGATTCCGCTGCTGGAGTCGCTGAGTCACGACGAGTCAGTCCGCCACCGTTGACCGCGTCCTGCCCCCACTACATCTTGTGCCCTAAGCGATAACGCGCTAGACTCCTTCCAGCCTTTATGACTTAGGCCCCTCCGGTCCTAAGGTGCCGTGCAAAATGCCCTCTTCTCTCAAACGCCTCTGGAGCCAGGAATCCGGTCAAGACGCAGCTGAGTACGCTCTTCTGATCGTCGGCATCGCCATCGTGGTCGTCGCTGCGCTCTACGCTTTCGGTCAATCCACTGGTCACACCTTCAGCGGTGCCGCCCAAACGGTAATCGGTGGTTCATCCGGCGGCGCGGGCGGTGGCAGTGGAAGCGGCGGTAGCGGTGGCGCCGGCGGCGGTGATCAAGGCGGTTCCGGCGGCAGCGGTGGCGGTGGCCAAGGCACCGGGTCTGGCAGCGGTGGCTCTGGCGGTTCCGGTGGTACGGGCGGCAGTGGTGGCTCCGGCGGAAGTGGCGGCAGCGGTGGTAGCGGCGGCTCCGGCGGCGGTGCAGGTGGCACCGGCAACAATCCTCAAAATCCTCCGAAACCCCCAGGCAGCAACTAGATTTTTTTCCTCTGTCCCAATTTCAATTTCCCCTTTTCAATCTTCATAATTCCTCTCCCTCGTACAGCAAAATCTGTAGTCGGCAGAGTTCAATCCATCACGCTCACAAAAACGGCGCCGTCAAGAAACCCCCTGCCGTCTCTACGTATCAAACTCCCATGCCACCTCCCAGCCGTCGCCGCATTGAGCTCGACGCCCTCCGCGGCCTGATGCTCGTCTGGATCGCCTGCACCCACCTTCCCACCATCGCCTCCACTTACGTAAACCAACCGTTCGGCTTCGTCTCCGCCGCTGAAGGCTTCATCTTCCTCTCCGCCCTCTTCACCGGCCGAATCTACTACCGCCTCGCGCTACACGACGGCTACCGCCCCATGACCCTCAAGCTCTGGGCACGGACCGGCCGCCTTTACGTCTATCACGCGCTGCTTCTGGCATTCGTGTTCTTGGTCGCCGTTCCCATCGCCTCGCGCGGCAATCGCCCTGGCCTCCACAATCTTCTCGATTTCTATTTCAACGCCGGGGCCCGCCGCGCCGTCGCCGAAGCCTTTCTCCTGATTTATCGCCCGCCGCTGCTCGACATCCTTCCGATGTACATCATCTTTCTCGTTTTCACGTCCGCAGCGTTGCTGATCACGCGGCGCATTTCATGGAAAACCATTTTGAGCATTGGCTTTGTAGTCTGGGCAATGGCGCAGTTCGGATTCCGCGCCCACGAACACGCCGTCGTCAGCAAAATCATCCCGACCCGCATCCCTCTCAACGAAATGGGATCCTTCGATCTCTGGGCCTGGCAATTCCTCTGGATCGTCGGCATCTACCTCGGCGTCCGTTGGGGCCGCGGCGACCTCAACATCGATGCTTGGGCGAAACGCCTGATGATTCCTTCGATCATTGTCGCGTCCGCGCTATTCGAACTGCGCCGCGCCCTCAACAACGGCCAAGACCTTGGCCCCTTCGAAGCCATCTTCGACAAATGGCATCTCGGTCCCGTCCGCCTGTTGAATTTCGCCGCTGTCGCCGTCCTCCTCATCCTCCTACAACCAGTGCTAAAGCCTCTGGCGTTTCGCCCGCTCGTTTTGTTAGGACAAGCCTCCCTACAAGTGTTTTGCGTCCACCTCTTGTTCGTCTTTGCCGGCCTCACTCTCCTGGGGAACGCGTCGATGTTGAGCAGCACAAAGCAAGCCGGACTGCTGACCGTAACCTTCACCGCCATGCTCATCACCGCCAAACTTTTCTCGAAGACCGAAGCCAAACAAGAACGCCAACCCAAACCGACCGACGAACCTCCTCAGTCACCTAAATCATCCGCGGTCCTTGAACCTGAGCCAGTGCAAACTCCTCTCGCCTCGATAACCAAGCCGCTGCCGTCTCCAGCCTCCGGCGACTGACTTCTCTCTGCGCAATTCAACCGTGTACGGGCGCAGCACTGCTGCGCCCCATGTCCGCAGGATCGTCTCAAAGAGTGCTACTGCCACATCGCCGTCTAACCGCATCTCCGAAATCACCCCACCCAAAGCATATTCAAAGCCATGTACGCAAACCGAGAAGTCGCGCGTAGTTCAGCAGGTCCGTCACGATTAATCGTTAAAGCATTGTTCACAGTGACGCTGCCGTCACGTCTAGACGGGTAGTACCGTTATCGCTACAATGCGCGAGCTTTCACAGGGAACATCGCGACTTTGTGCCGAATGCAAGCTGGTCGGTTCGCGTGGCATGTTTGAAAGCAATGACGGGGCGCTCGTCTTTCGGCGAGCGATGCGAGCGGGAACATATTCGTTCACATCTAAATAAACCGGCGTTCGGTCGGCATCGATGATTCATCGTTGTTGGTACCACAGTTCGTGTAAGAGGCATCATCGGAAACATTTTTGACACAAAACAGTTCGCGCTGACGGAATCATTTCTGCCGGCGATGGGCTGTTCTGTCGTCACTCCGATTCTGAAGCACTTCTGACAAGAATTATTTAATGGTATGGGAACTATTCGAGGGCTCTGCGGGAAAGATTGTTACTGGTGTGTCGCTGAAT
>DATAMU010000753.1:0-1781 GCA_036266605.1 Candidatus Acidiferrum sp.
TAGACGCCCTTTTCCGCCAACTCCGGCGGAGGCATCGGCGAATTCTCGGCAAAATCGCGATCCTTCGAGAGCAACTCGTCGAGCTTCGTCTGAATTTCTTTCTTCGTCGCGTTGTCGAGATAACCTTGCTCGGTCAAAAATTTCTCGTGCAGCAGAATGGGATCGCGTTCTTCCCAATAAGCGCGCTGATCTTTCGGCACGTACTCAGCGGGATCGTGCTGCGCGTGGCCCATGCGGCGAAACGTCTTCGCTTCGATCAGGATGGGCCCTTCGCCGTTGCGCGCGCGTTCGACGGCTTCTTTCGCGGTCGTGTAAACGTCGGCGACGTCGTTGCCATCGACGATGTAGCTGTCGATGCCGTAAGCCTTTGCGCGATCGGCAAGATTCTCAATGGGCACCTGGCGCTTCACGGGAGTGGAGTAGGCCCAGCCGTTATTTTCGAGCACGAGGACGAACGGTGCTTTTTGCGTTGCAGCGAAATTCAGTCCTTCGTGGAAAACGCCGGTTGAGCTGCCGCCGTCGCCAATCCACGTCATCGCGACGATCTTTTGGCCAAGATAGCGGCCCGCCATTGCAACGCCGGTCATCACCGGAATCAGATCGCCGAGCATGGAGATTGGCGAAACGATGTGCAGATCTTCGAGGTCGCCAAAGTGGCTCGTCCCGTCTTTACCCAGCGTCGGCGACGTGTACTTCGCCATGTGCTGGGTGAAAATGTCGCGCGGCGGTACGCCTTTCACAAGTAGCGCGCCGATGTTTCGAATCATCGGCGCGAGCCAATCTTTTTTCTGAAGAGCCGACGCGGTGCCTACCGAAACGGCTTCCTGCCCGAGGCTGGAGTAAAGTCCGCCGACGATTTTGTTCTGGCGGAACAGTTTGACCATCGTGTCTTCGACGGCGCGGTTGAGCCGCATGTGGTAGTAGAGATCGAGATGCTGCTGCCGTGAGAGCTCGACGTTCTTCATTCTGTCTCCGGTGAGCAGGCGTCCTGCCTGGCTCACGGTCATGCGAATCTCGTGTCAATGCGGCTTGTTCTTCTCAGCCGTCGCGCTACATGACGTCACTACGCCGCGCAATCATCCCACCAACCTGCTGTCATCCCGAGCGTGGAGAGGGATCTGCTTTTTGCCGCCTACGCCGGAACCGCAACCGCCAACTGCTCTCGCTCAAACTTTTCCAGCGCCGCGAACAATTCTTCGCGCGTCGTCTGATGCGGCTCGCGCCCAAAAACCTCGCCAAAGTGTTCGACGATCTTCGTCGCCGCTTCGTTCCGCTTCACCACGCGCCCCAAAACTTTTTCCAGCGACGTCGCCTTCCGCTCAGCAATCCCGCACGGCACGATCAATTCGAAGTACCGCAAATCCGTCGCCACATTAAACGCAAACCCATGCGACGTAACCCACCGGCTGATATGTACCCCAATCGCCCCAATCTTCTCCGCAGCCGCAGCTTCTGCCATCCCCGAACTCTGTGAACTCTGCGTACTTTGTGGTGCATTCTTCTTCAGCGGATCGACCCAAGCCCCGGTCTTCCCCTCTTCTCTCCGAGCTGCAATCCCAAAATCCCCGCAAGTCCGAATCATCACCTCTTCCAGCATCCGCACATACCACACAACATCCCGCCGAATCGCCGCCAACTGAATCACCGGATACCCAACAATCTGCCCCGGCCCGTGATACGTAATATCACCACCGCGATTCGTCGCGTGAAACTCCACGCCCTTCTGCGCCAGCACCCGCTCCGACGCCAGCAAATTCTCGCGCTTCCCGCTGCGCCCCAGC
>DATAMU010000754.1:0-4540 GCA_036266605.1 Candidatus Acidiferrum sp.
AAATCTCCGATCTGAAAGCCATCGCCGCAGACATCAAGAAAGCGAAGTTCAAGCACGCGTTGCTGCTCGGCATGGGCGGTTCGAGCCTCTGCCCGGAAGTCCTGCGACTGACATTTGGCAAGATCAAAGGCTTCCCCGAGCTGCACGTTCTCGACTCCACCGATCCCGCACAGATCAAGGCGATTCAGGCAAAGCTCGACCTCAAGAGTACGATCTGCATCGTCTCCAGCAAGTCGGGTAGCACGCTGGAACCCAACATTTACAAGCAATATTTCTTCGAGCAGATTCGCAAGAAGGTCGGCGACAAGGAAGTTGGCAACCGCTTCATCGCCATCACCGATCCTGGATCGAAGATGCAAACCGTCGCGGAAGGCGATCATTTCCGCAAAGTGTTTTTCGGCGTGCCCAGCATTGGCGGCCGCTATTCTGCGCTGTCGGATTTCGGCATGGTGCCCGGCGCCGTGATGGGCATCGACATTCCTAAATTCCTCAAAATTACGCACGAGATGGTGAAGGGTTGCGGCTCTGAGGTAGCGGCCGACAAGAATCCCGGAGTCATCCTCGGCGCGATTCTCGGCACCGCGGCCGTTCACGGACGCGACAAAGTCACGATCATAGCGTCGCCCGGCATTCATGACCTCGGCGCATGGCTTGAGCAGCTTCTCGCCGAATCGACCGGCAAAGTCGGCAAGGGCATCGTCCCGGTCGATCGCGAAACGCTCGGCAAGCCGGCGGTTTACGGCAACGATCGGGTCTTCGCGTATCTTCGCCTTAAGACCAAGCCGAACAAAGCGCAAGACGCCGCGGTCGCCGCGCTCGAAAAGGCCGGCCAGCCTGTGGTTCGCATCGAAGTGGCGAACATCTACAGCCTCGGCCAGGAATTCTTCCGTTGGGAAATTGCCACGGCCGTCGCCGGCTCCATCATCGGCATCAACGCCTTCAATCAGCCAGACGTGGAAGCCAGCAAAGTCGCAACTCGCGAACTGACCACCGAATACGAGCAAAAAGGTTCGCTGCCGGCCGAAACTCCATTTTTCCAAGGCAGCGGCATCAAACTCTACGCCGACGACAAGAACGCGACAGCACTCAAAGGCGGCGCGACGCTCGCCGACGTCTTGCGAACGCATCTCGGCCGCATTCACGCCGGCGATTATTTCGGCGTTCTCGGCTACATCACGATGAACGAGGCCAACGAGAAGGCGCTCCAGAAAATCCGCCTCGCCGTCCGCGACAACAAAAAGGTCGCGACCGTGGCAGAATTTGGCCCGCGCTTTCTGCATTCGACGGGTCAGGCTTACAAAGGCGGACCGAACTCGGGCGTCTTTGTTCAGGTCACCTGCGATGACGCGGTCGATCTCGAAGTCCCCGACCAGAAATACTCATTTAGCGTGGTAAAAGCTGCGCAGGCACGCGGAGATTTCGCCGTGCTCGCCGACCGCGGCCGCCGTGCGCTTCGGGTCCATCTCAGCAAAAACGTCGCGAAAGATTTGAAGACGCTCGATTCGGCGATTCAAAAGGCGCTGAAGTAGTCAGCAGAGTTTTCGTCGCGAACAGCGGCTCTGGCCGCTTGCGACGTAAGACCGGGAATAAACGGCAGCCGCCGCGGGTTTACGAATTGAAGCTCACGCGGCTCCGAAAAAATTTTCTTCACCACCCCACACCGCACCACTGAGGAGCTACGCAAATGCAACTGGGCATGATCGGACTAGGCAGAATGGGCGCCAACATGGTGCGGCGCCTCGAGAAAAGCGGCCACCAGTGCGTCGTCTTCGATCGCACCCAAGCGACCGTCGATGCGCTCGCCAAGGAAGGCGCGACCGGCTCCTCCTCGATCGACGACTTCATCAAAAAGCTCAACAAGCCTCGCGCCATCTGGCTGATGGTTCCCGCCGCCGTCGTCGACGGCACGCTTCATGAGCTTTCATCCAAGCTCGACGTTGGAGACATCATCATCGACGGCGGCAACTCCTATTACATCGACGACATTCGCCGCGCGAAAGAACTCAGCGCGAAAGGCATTCACTACGTCGACTGCGGCACCAGCGGCGGCGTTTGGGGGCTCGAACGCGGCTACTGCCAGATGATCGGCGGCGAAACCGACGTCGTAAAGCACCTCGATCCCATCTTCAAGGCGCTTGCTCCCGGGCGCGGCACGATCGACCGCACACCTGGGCGCGAAAAACTTGGCGGCACGGCTGAAGAGGGCTACCTGCATTGCGGACCGTCAGGCGCCGGCCACTTCGTCAAGATGGTGCACAACGGCATTGAGTACGGGCTGATGGCGGCCTATGCCGAAGGGCTCAACATTCTCCGCCACGCCAACGTCGGCAAACATCAACAAGAGATCGATGCCGAGACCACGCCCCTGCGCAACCCCGAGCACTACATGTACGATTTCAATCTCGCTGACGTCAGCGAAGTGTGGCGCCGTGGCAGCGTTATCGCCTCGTGGCTGCTCGACCTCACCGCGATCTCTTTCACAGAGCAGCCCAACCTCGACAAGTATTCCGGCCGCGTCTCGGATTCCGGCGAAGGCCGCTGGACCATCCTCGCAGGTATCGAATCGGGCGCACCTTCACCCGTATTAACCGAAGCGCTCTACGAGCGCTTCACGTCGCGCGGCGAAGCCGATTTTGCGAACAAGATCCTGTCGGCGATGCGCTTCCAGTTCGGCGGCCACCTCGAAAAGAAGAGCTAAGCGCTCGGCAATCGTTTCGCTTAGACTTAGCGCGTAGCGCGACGACTTGGCGCGGGCAGGCTTGCGTTGGGCCGCCCGGCTGGTTCACACAAACACGGACCCTCTCATGAACTCAAACAATCATCAGCCTGGAAATCCGACTCCCGCGCCGAACGTGATGGTCATCTTCGGGGCGACCGGCGACCTCACCAAGCGCAAACTCATTCCGGCGCTCGTCAATCTCGCCAATGACGGCATGTTGCCGAAAAACTTTGCGATCATTGGCTTCGCTGCCAACGACACGACCACCGAAAATTTCCGCAAGACGCTCACCGATGAAATTCCCAAATACGCCCCCGCGCAAATCGATCTGAAGAGTTGGGATTGGTTCAAAGAGCGAATCTACTACGTCAAAGGCGACTTCAACGATCCCGAAGCATACAAACGCCTCGCCACACAAATCGCCGACGTCGATAAGAGCCACGGCACACAAGGCAACAGATTTTTCTATCTCGCGGTCGCGCCGCGATTTTTCGCGACGATCGTTCAGCAGCTAGGTGCCGCCGGACTCGTCAAAGAAGAAGATGGCCACTGGTCGCGCGTCATCATCGAGAAACCCTTCGGTCATGACTACGCTTCGGCGATCCAGCTCAACAAGGATCTGAAGCAGTGCCTGTCGGAAAATCAGATCTACCGGATTGACCACTACCTCGGTAAAGAGACCGTCCAGAACCTGATGGTCTTCCGCTTTTCGAACAACATCATCGAGCCGCTCTGGAATCGCAATTACGTCGATCACGTGCAGATCACCGCGTCTGAAACCGTAGGCGTCGAGCATCGCGGCGGTTTCTATGAAACCGCCGGTGCATTGCGAGACATGGTGCCGAACCATCTCTTTCAATTGCTCACAATGACTTCGATGGAGCCGCCAATCTCCTTCGATGCCGACGAAGTCCGCAACAAACAAGCCGAAGTCTTACATGCGATTCAGCCGCTGATGCCGGAAGACGTGCTGAAAAACACCGTCCGCGGCCAGTACGACGACGGCACCATCGACGGCGAACCCGTGCCCCGCTATCGCGATGAGCCCGATGTCGCGCCCAATTCGAACACCGAAACCTTCGTCGCGCTCAAACTCCAAATTGACAACTGGCGCTGGGCCGGCGTTCCTTTTTATCTCCGCACCGGCAAGCGCCTCGCGCAACGCGCCACCGAAATCGTCATTCAGTTCCGCCGCACGCCGTTCGTCCTCTTCCGCAACACCACGGTAAAAAATCTCGAAACGAATCGCCTCGTCATCCATATCCAACCCGAAGAAGGGATCTCGCTCAGTTTCGGCGCCAAAGTTCCCGGCTCGGTGATGAAGCTCGGCCTCGTCAACATGGACTTCGACTACTGCAATTATTTCGGCGTCGAGCACAGCACGGGCTACGAGCGCCTATTGCGCGATTGCATGGCCGGCGACGCCACTTTGTTCCAACGCGCCGACATGGTCGAAGCCGGTTGGAGCGTCATCCAGCCGATCATCGACGTCTGGCACGCGCTCCCCGCGCGCGGCTTCCCGAATTACGCTTCCGGCTCCTGGGGCCCGCGCGACGCCGAAGAGTTGATGGACCGCGACGGCCGCAGCTGGCGCCGCATCGGCGAAGAGGACATCGACCAGCGCCGTTTCTCCGATTCAGCCCGCGCCGCCACCGACAAGCCGGTGTCAACACGCAGCTAGCCGGCATCGAATTGCTGGCGTCAATTTGTGAACAGCTTGCCCGCGGGTTGCAGCAGCGAGTTAAGGATATGGGGCTCGCGGGTTAGATCGCGACGCTGACTGGCGACAAAACGGATTTGTGGGTTGCGGCTTTAGCCGCG
>DATAMU010000755.1:0-5829 GCA_036266605.1 Candidatus Acidiferrum sp.
CATACCTCTGCGTCTTCTCGGGCCACAGCAAAGACAACAATCCAACACCGAGAAAAAAGAGACCATACCCGAATGCCACTATTGGCTGAACGTAGGTCATCGCAATTTAGCCAATCATATAGCCCTCGGGTCTTGAACGCAGCCTGGCCTGTGGTTCAGTTGTTCCGGTGCGGACTAGCTCCTGGTAAACGCCGTTACCGGACAAATGCCCAGGCACGTCAGGGTCGTGTTGACCGAATTCCGGTTGCAGTAATCGAACCCACGTCCGAACGTCCTGAAGCTGATAATTCAATCTCAAGAACGCTGGATTTTGCGGTTCTTGATGTTTTGGGTCGGTTCCAAATGGAAAATGGAAGGAAAACGGTTTAGTTAGGAACTTTACTTCCGTGCCGCCATCGCAACTCCGTTCGGCATCCCACTCTTAACAAACGCCGCCCGAAACGCCGTATCCCCCCGCATCCCGTCAAACCGCGGATCGTACGGCAAATAAATCAGCCAATTCGAATGATGTTGCTCCGCCCGCTTCAACGATTCCATCGCCTTCGCCTTGTCCCCGATCTCTGCCCAACTTGCCGCAACGTAATAGTCGGGAACAACCGACCCGCCCGGACGCGCCAGCGCCCCCTGCAGCGCCTGCCTCGCTTCCGTTTTCTTCCCGCTTCGCGCCAGTTCCGACGTCATCAAAATCAGCGTCACCGGATTGTCCCGCTCCAGCGCTTCCGCCTCGCTGAATTCCGCCAGCGCCGCGTTCCCGTCGTTCATCTGCCCGTACACCAAGCCCAACAACTGATGCGCCGGTATGAAATCCGGATAAAGCTCCAGCGCCCGCTTGCATTCCCGCTCCGACTCTTCATTCCTCCGCATCAAAAACAACGCCCACGCCAGCGACGTCTGCACGCTCGGCGACACCGGGTCCAACTCCTGCGCGCGCTTCGCGACGCCCACCGCCTCTTCGCCGCGCCCCATCCCCAGCAATGCAAATCCAAAATATTGATACGCCGACGCGTAATTCGGATCGACCGCCACCGTCGCCTTGAATTCCCGTTCCGCGCCCACCCAATCGTGCTCGTAATCCGTCAGCGCCGACAGCATCGCCACATGCGCCTCTGAATTCGAGCTGTCCAGCGACATCGCCTTCCGCGCCGCCTCTTCCGCCTTCGGATACGCCTCCGACGGAGGCAAATATTCGTAAAATCCAATCAGCTGGTAACAGTTCGCCAGCGCCGCATACGCCCGCGCATAGTTCGGATCGATCGTGATCGCCTCTTCCAACAGCCCCACCGCTTTCGTCAGCGCGCTCCGGCTCCGGTTCGTCGCAAAAAATTCCGCCTTCATGTATCTCTCGTACGCGTCGTACTTCGCCGTCTCCGGCCCGCCAGAAGGCGTCTTCACCGGCCCGCCCTGAAATCGCGGCAGAATCGCCGTCGTTACCTGCCTCGCAATCGAGTCTTCCGCGCTGAATATATTTTCGTTGTTCGCGCTGAACGTTTGCGACCACGTCTCCGCACCCGATGGCTCGAGCACTCTCACCTTCACCACAATTTTCCCGGCTTCGCGATGCAGCGAACCATCCACGATCGCTTGCACTCGCAGCCTTTGCGCCGCGGCCTTGGCGTCCGCTTCCGTGCCCAACACCGTTCGAATCGTCGAAGACGACCGCACCGTCAGTTGTTCCACCGTCTTCAGCCGGTCCGCGATCGCGTCTGAAAATCCAAGTCCCAGATACGTATCTTCCGGCCCGCCTCGATCCACGCGAAAGGGAAGCACCGCCACCGACCGCGTCCGGTCCTCATACGACGCCGCCCCCGTCGCCGCCTCAATCTTTGTCGCCCGCTTCCAGCGCTCCACGCCGACAACGCCCACGACCGCCGCAACCGTCAGCACCGCCGCCACCAAATAAACTCGCAGCGTCCGTTTCGAATTTTTCGGTTCAGGATCGGCAGCCGCTATTTTGCCCGCGACCTCAGAAACGCCGGCCGAACTCAGATCATCCCTATCTAAATCATCCCGCCCGCTCGATGCCAGCTCGTCATCGATCTCAACCGGAGCCCTGCTCTCGATCCGCGAACCAGACAGTTCAACCGCCGTCGTCCCGGCTTCCGCCCCAAACGGCCCCACATACCGATACCCACCGCCCCACCGCGTCTCAATAAACCTCGAACTCTCCTTCGTTTCCCCAAACGCCTTCCGGATGCTCCCAATCGCCTTGCTGACGCTCTGGTCGTACACCTCCTGCCCGTCCCAGAAGCGCTCCAGCAACTCCTCGCGTGTAATCATCCGGTGACGGTTTTCGATCAGGTGTAGCAATACGAGGTAGGGCTTCCGCTGCAGCGCGACGGTGCGCTCTGCCGTGACCAGCAGCTGCTTTTCCGTGTCTAGATAAGCCGTTCCGAGAACGTACATTTAGGTAGGGTCCGGGGGACTTGGTCGCGAAGTATACCCCGAGCCTCCTCGATTTCCTATTTTCTTCCCATTTTGGTCAGGTCTTATCCCTGCACTTTCACTACCTTTGAACCAAAGGTGATTCCCGGACGCGGGGCGGGGAATAAAGCTGCCGTTTTCCGGGTCTATCTGTTCCGGTCGGCAGGGCGTCGGGGAATTCTAAATCCGGGGATCTGCGATGCTCAGGTCGGATTCTTCGTTCGAACAATATCGGTGGAGCGGCTGGGCCCTTGTCCTCGTCATCCTGGCCGCCTGCATTCTTCTTTTGAATTTATTGGGGTGAGCTACGCCTGGGATGCCGCAGCCATGAACGAATCGGAACGCAAATCGAGCCGTACGAATACCGGCCAAACGGAAGACATCTCTCCCAAGCTGCGTGAGATCTTTCGAAAGAAGCGCCGCTTGGCGCTTGCCAAACAACGGCAGGGAAGTCGCTGCTCGCTCTTAGTTCTTTTCCGCGTAATGCTTCACGTCTACCGCCGTATGCATCGTCGCGTGATGCAGATGTTTGTTCGCGCTTTCGTACGCGTCAATTTCGCTCGCGTGCTGCATCGACGTGCCGATGTCGTCGAGCCCCTTGATTAACACTTCTTTGCGCGACGGTACGATGTCGAAGCGATATTTCAGCCCGTGCTTGTCGCTCACCGTCTGATTCGGCAAATCGATCGTCAGCGAATATCCTTCTTCTTTTTCCGTTCGCTTGAACAGCTCTTCGATCTCCGCTTCGGTGAGGGTGGCGGGTAAGATTCCGTTCTTGAAGCAGTTGTTATAAAAAATATCCGCATAGCTCGGCGCCAGAATTACGCGAAACCCATAGTCCTTCACGCCCCAAGGCGCATGTTCGCGGCTCGACCCACATCCAAAATTCGCTCGCGCCAGCAACACGCTCGCGCCCTTGTACCTCGGAAAATTCATCACAAAATCCGGATTCGGCCGCTCCCCCGGATTGAAATACCGCCAGTCGTAAAACAAAATCCGCCCAAACCCTTCGCGCGTCAGCGCCTTCAAAAACTGCTTCGGCACCATCTGATCGGTATCCACATTCACCCGATCCAGCGGCATCACCATCCCCGTATGTGTCGAAAACGGTTGCATCAGTCTCTCCGCGATCTCTTCTCTGAAATCGTTACTTCATTACTTCTTTGCTTCATTACTTCGCTTTCCTCTTATTCCACATTCGCCACGTCAAACTCCCGCACATCCACAAAGTGCCCCGCAATCGCCGCAGCCGCCGCCATCACCGGCGACACCAAATGCGTCCGCGAATCCCGCCCCTGCCGCCCCTCGAAATTCCGATTCGACGTCGAGGCGCTCCGCTCATGCGCCGGCAACACATCATCATTCATCCCGATGCACATGCTGCACCCCGCATCACGCCACTCAAACCCCGCCTCGCGGAAAATCTTGTCCAGCCCTTCCTTCTCCGCTTGCGATTTGATCCCACGCGACCCCGGCACCACCAGCGCCTGCTTCACGCTGCGCGCCACATGCTTGCCCTCCACCAAATGCGCCGCCGCTCGCAAATCGTCGATGCGCGAATTCGTGCACGACCCGATGAACACGCGATCGATCGGAATATCCACGATCGGCGTCCCCGCCTTCAGCCCCATATATTGCAGCGCCCGCTCCGTCGCCTTCTGATCGTTCGGATCGCTGAACGATCCCGGCTCCGGCACCTTCGCCGTCACGCCGCTCACCATCCCCGGATTCGTCCCCCACGTAACCTGCGGCACCAAATCCTCAGCATTCAGCGTCACGACGGTGTCGTATTTCGCGTCCTTATCCGTCACCAGCAATTTCCAGCGCTCCACTGCTTCCTTGAACGCCGCTCCGCGCGGCACAAACGGCCGCCCCTCCAAATAAGCAAACGTCGTCTCATCCGGCGCAACCATTCCCGCGCGCGCCCCGCCTTCGATCGTCATGTTGCAAACCGTCATGCGTCCATCCATCGACAGCCCGCGAATCGCTTCGCCGCTGTACTCCGCCACATGACCATTCCCGCCGCTGATCCCGATTTTCCCGATGATCGCCAGCACGATATCTTTCGCGGTCACGCCCTTTGGCCGCTTCCCGTTCACCACAATGTTCATCGTCTTGGAACGCGACTGCACCAAACACTGTGTCGCCAGCACATGCTCCACTTCGCTCGTTCCAATCCCAAATGCCAGCGTCCCAAACGCACCGTGCGTCGAAGTATGCGAATCCCCGCAAACCACTGTCTGCCCCGGCTGCGTAATCCCCAACTCCGGCCCGATCACATGCACAATCCCCTGATTCGCGCTGTGCATATCGAACAGCCGTACGCCAAACTCTTTGCAGTTTTTCTCCAGCGCCTCAAACTGCAGCCGCGCCGCCTCATCCACGATCGGCAGCAGCCGATCCTTCGACACCGTCGGCACCGAGTGATCCATCACCGCAAACGTCAAATCCGGCCGGCGCACCGTCCGCCCCTCCGACCGCAACCCCGCAAACGCCTGCGGCGAAGTCCCCTCGTGCACCAAATGCCTATCAATATAAATAAGAGCCGGCTTGCCCGGCTCCTCGTGCACCACATGACTATCCCAAATCTTCTCGTAAAGTGTTTTCCCAGCCATACTTAGTCCCTCGCAGCGAACCCCACCATTTTAACACCGCCGTAAACTTCCGGCCAATTCGACTGATGGTGGTTTCCTCGAGCTTCAAAACTGAACCAATCGAATCTCTCCAGGCTTCACGGCTTCGACAGCAGCCGCGATTTCCGAGAGCCGTGTACGTATCAGCGTCCAGCGATTCGGGCTAATCGCGACAACTGCAATTCGCCGCCCGGCGAGATTTTGCTGAAACCGAATATTCGTATCGGTCGTGAGCAGGACATCGAAGCCCGCTTGCTCAGCGGCACTCAGCAGGTGACCGTTTGAAAGGGAACTCCAACCTTGCTCCGCCGCCGTCTTAACTTCATGCGCCAAGAGCGCATCTTGGATTCCGACGGGCGTCCCCTGATCGAACAGGATTCGCATTAGCGCGAAGGCGCCGCCAGACTCTGCGCCGCAAACTCGAGCACCGCGTTCACTTGCTCGCGCGTTAGCCCATCAAACATTTTCACGATCTCATCGACGGTGAGACCATCTTCCAGATTGGCGAACACGGCAGCGACAGGTAGCCGCGTGCCGCGGAATACCCACGCGCCGCTCAGTTTCTCCGGCACACTTTCAACCGCTGCGCATTGAGACCAGTCCAACACTGTTCACCTCGAATCGCTATCGTAACGCATCCTGCCCGCATGTGAACGCTTTCGGGCCACGGCGTTTCGCTTTGTGGGTCGTGGCTTCAGCCACGACATTGCGGTCTCGCGAAAAATCTCGCAAGGCTCGTTCGCTCTCGCGAACGAGCCTTGCGCTGCCGCGCGAC
>DATAMU010000756.1:0-1525 GCA_036266605.1 Candidatus Acidiferrum sp.
CGGTGTTACGCCGAAGAGGAAGCTCCGCACCGACTGCGTCAAAGCAAATGCGGCCGCCAAACCGAGCACAACGCCGACGAGAGCAAGACCCATTCCTTGCCGCAAAATCATGGCGACGATCTCGACGGGGCGCGCGCCGACCGCCATTCGAACACCGATTTCGTGGATGCGCTGGCTGACCGAGAGCGCCATCACGCCGCCGATGCCGGCCGCGGCAATCGCCAGCGCGAGCAACGCGAACAAACCGAGCAGATTTGTCGTCAGTCGCGGCGCTGCGATCGATTCCGAGCGCACTTGTTCGAGCGATTGAATCTTCCCCGCCGGTTGATTGGGATCGACTTCGTACAAATGCGTCACAACGGTCCGCGCGATATTCATCGGGTCGCCCTGCGTCAGCGCGACCAAGCCTGGCGTCATTTGTGGATACTGCGCGTAGGGCACGGAAAGATAATCTTTCGGCTGCTGGCTGAGTTCCCGCTCTCGCACGTTGCCAACGACGCCGACGATTTCCGTCCAGGTTTTGCCATCGTCGAAAGATACGCGATGGCCGACGGGATCCTTGCCGTGAAAATAGTGAGTGGCCAGCGATTGATTCACGATGGCGACATGCAGTTTGTCAGGCCGGTCGCGGCCATCGAAATCTCTGCCACTCAGAATCGGAATGCCGAGCGTGCGGAAATAGTCGGGCGTGACGGCGTTAAATTCCGTCGTCGGCTTGTCATTCGAATTCGCCTGTTCGCCTTCAATCAGGAACTCGTGGTTCAACGCAGGCGATTTGTCGAGCGGGAATTCGCTCGACATCGCAGCGGACGTCACCTGCGGCATCGCGCGAACTTTCTCGAGAAGCGCATCGGAAAAGTTCAGCATGCTGGGATTGCTCATGTATTTCGAAAAATCGAGGCTCATCTGTACGGTCAGAACGTTCTCCGGCCGGAATCCCGCATCGACGGCCTGAAGGTTGATCAGGCTGCGCACCATCAGGCCCGCGCCAATCAGCAAGAGGAAAGACACCGCCACTTGGGCGACGATCAACGCGCCACGGGTTCTGCCTCGTCGCGTTCCGGCGGTGGATTGCGTGCCGCCTTCCTTCAGTGTCGCGGCAAGATTTCCGCGTCGAGAGAGTGCGGGCGCCGTGCCGGTCAGAATGCTGACGAGTGCTGCGATACCGAGCGTGAAGAGCAACACCTGCGCATCGATGTGAATTTCGTTTGCGCGTGGGGTGAAACGCGCGACGAACGTGGTGAGAAGTTTTAGCCCGCTCGTGGCAAAAAGCAGGCCGAGCAAGCCGCCGCCCGCGGCCAAAAGAAAGCTCTCCGTTAGCAACTGGCGGAACAATCGAACGCGGCTCGCGCCCATCGCCGTGCGCAGTCCCATTTCACGTCCGCGGCGCACCATGCGCGCGAGATTCAGATTCGCGACGTTTGCGCACGCGATCAACAGCACAAATCCTGCCGCCGCCAGAAGAAACAGCATCGTCGGCTTGGCGTCGCGCGTCAGTTCCGTCTTCATTGGACTGACTTCCATT
>DATAMU010000757.1:0-2435 GCA_036266605.1 Candidatus Acidiferrum sp.
GGCTGAGCCATAGATTTTACCTGCAACTGCGCCTGCAAACTCGTAATTCTTTCTTGCAATGCGGCGATCGCGGATTTCACCGAGTCCGCCGCAGTTCCTCCCGTCACTGATTTGGTCGCGATTGCTTTCTCGACCGTCAGCCCCGAAAGAAAATCCTTCTCGAAGAGTGGTGAAATCTTTTGCACGTCTTCGAGCGAAAGCTGCGTCCATGGCTTGTTCTGCCGCTCGGCTTCGCGTAGCACCTTGCCGATGATGTCGTGCGCCTGGCGGAAAGGCAGACCACGATGCACGAGATAGTCCGCACCCTCTGTTGCGAACAGTACAGGGTTCGACGCGGCGGCGCGCAATCTGTCTCCATTGAATTTCGTCGTTGCGACAGCGCCAGTCGCGATGGCGAGCATTGCAGCGATTTGATCGTGTGCGGCGAAAAGCGCTTCCTTGTCTTCCTGCAGGTCGCGCTGGTAGCTCGTCGGCAGGCCCTTCATCGTCGTGAGCAGACCGAGAAGCGCGCCGTGAATGCGGCCCGTCTTGCCGCGAATCAATTCCCACGAATCGGGATTTTTCTTTTGCGGCATCAGGCTGCTGCCTGTCGCGTATTCGTCGGGCAGAATCACGTAGGCGAATTCCTGCGAAGCGAAGATCACAAAATCTTCCGCGAGCCGGGAGAGATGCGTCGCGATGCCGCTCAACGCCGCGAGATAGTCGAGCGCGAAGTCGCGATCGCTCACCGCATCGAGGCTATTCGCGGTGATGCGCGAAAATCCAAGGTCGCGCGCGATTCCTTCGCGATCGATGCCAAAACTGTTTCCGGCAATTGCGCCCGAGCCCATCGGGCAAGCGTCGGCGCTTTCTGCGGCGTGTTGCAATCGCGTGAGGTCGCGCGAAAAAGCTTCGGCATGCGCCAACAGAAAATGCGACAGCAAGATTGGCTGCGCGTGCTGCATGTGCGTCATGCCGGCCATTGGCAGTCCGAAATTCGCCTTCGCTTGTTCGAGAATCACCGCGAGAAATTCCGTGATTTGCCGTTGCAGGCTCGCCGCTGCATCCATCACGAACAACCGAAAATCGGTAGCTACCAATTCGTTGCGGCTGCGGCCTGTGTGTAGCTTCCATCCGAGCGCGCCGAGTTCATGCACGAGGGCGCTTTCGACGAAATGATGCACATCTTCCGCGGTCGAGCCGTCGAGAAACTTCGGATCGCCGTCGAGTTCCGACGCGATCGAGTCAAGCGCCTTGATCGTGTCGTGAACCTCGACTTCGCTCAAAATCCCGATCTTTTGCAACGCGCGCGCCCACGCCCGATCGACGGCCAGCTCATACGGCAGCAGACGCCGGTCGAACGAAAACGAACGCTGAAACGCGTCGAACGCCTTGTCAGGCTCGCGCTCGAAACGTCCGCCCCAGAGGCGGTCGTCTTTGCGTTCAGTTTTGGGTGAATCGCTCATCGTCGATTGCAATCGCGAACTGCTCCCCCGTGCTGACAAGTTCCCAAGCTGGGGCGCAGCAATGCTGCGCCCGTACACGAATCGCTAGTTCTTCCCGCCTTCTGCCTTCGCTTTCGGCCGAGCGGTAACAGGCAACGCGAAGAGATTGATAAAGCCTTCCGCGTCCTTCGGATTGTAGCGGCCCATCGTAAAGCTGGCGAGATCGGCGCGATACAAAGAGAACGGCGACTTGCGCGACGTCACGTTGAGCGTGCCCTTCCACAGTTTCAAGCCGACGGTGCCGGTGACAAACTGCTGCGCCACCTTAAAGAATCCGTCGAGCGATTCGCGCAGCGTCGAGAACCATACGCCGTTGTAAACGAGTTCAGCGTAACGGTGCGACAAAGCTTGCATAAAGTGGGCGGTCTCACGATCGACGGTCAGCCGCTCCAATTCCTGGTGCGCCTTCACCAGCAGCGTTCCGCCGGGCGTCTCATACGCGCCGCGCGACTTCATGCCGACCAGCCGATTTTCAACGAGGTCCGTGCGCCCGATTCCGTTGCGCGCGGCAATCTCGTTCAATTTGTTCAGCAAATCGACCGGACCGAGCTTCGCGCCATTCACCGAAACCGGCGTGCCCGCTTCAAATCCGATCTCGACTTCCTCGGCCTTATCGGGCGCTTTCTCCGGCGAAACAACCCACTGCCACATCGCCTCGTTCGGCGCGTTGGCGGGATCTTCGAGTTCCGCGCCTTCGTGGCTCAGGTGCCAGATGTTGCGATCGCGGCTGTAGATGTTTTTCTTGCTTTGCTCGATCGGCACGTTGTGCTTTTCGGCGTATGCAATCGCATCTTCGCGCGAATCGATGTCCCACTCACGCCATGGCGCAATGATCTGCACGTTCGGCGCGATCGCTTTGTAAGCAAGCTCGAAACGCACCTGGTCGTTGCCCTTGCCGGTGCATCCGTGCGCCAAGCCATCTGCGCCGAGCTTCAGCGCGATCTCAGCCTG
>DATAMU010000758.1:0-20097 GCA_036266605.1 Candidatus Acidiferrum sp.
CTTCCCGGTTTTCCCGACATCGGTCGCCCAGATCAAGGATAATTTCGCGCACCAGATCAAGCTCGGCCTCGACCTCCAAGGCGGCACTCATCTGATTCTCCAGGTGCAAACCCAGGAAGCCATTGCGCAAGAAACGGATCAGACCGTCGATCGCCTGACGTCGCAGATGCGCGCGAAAAATATTCACTACGAAGAAGTGCGCCGTACCGACGACACGCACATTCTTATCCGCAACATCTCGCCCGATCAGCTCTCCGACTTCCGCGATCTCGTCAGCGCGCAACTGCAAAACGTTTGGGACTTGTCGCCGGCAGCCGGCGAGCAGAACAGTTACACGCTTACCATGCGCGCGAATCAGGTCGCTCAAATTCGCGAAACAACGATGACGCAATCGATCGAAACGATCGAGCGCCGCATCAACGCTCTCGGCTTGACCGAGCCGATCATTCAGCAGCGCGGTGGCGCCAACAACAACGAAATCCTCGTGCAGCTCCCGGGCGAAGGTGATCCTTCGCGTGCGAAAGCCGTCATTCAAGCCGGCGGCCAGCTCGAACTCAAACTTGTCGAAGATCCCACGACGTATCCATCGCAAGTTGCCGCGCTTGCCGCACACGGCGGCGTTCTACCTCCTGGCAGCGAAATCGTCGCCGGCCGCAACGAAAGCCGCACCCCAACGACTCCCGATCAAAGTGGTGAAGTCTGGTACGTCCTGAGTCGCTCACCGGTTGTTACTGGCCGCGACCTTCGCAGCGCCACCGAAAATCGCAGCGCGCAAAATCCCGGACAGTGGCAGATCAATTTCTCCCTCTCCGCTGACGCAGCGCGTCGCTTCGGCCCCTTCACCGAGCAAAACATCAATCGCCAGATGGCGATCGTTCTCCAGCATCGCGTCTACTCCGCCCCGGTGATTCACGGCCGCATCGACGACACCGGCGTCATCGAAGGCAGCTTCAGCCAGGACTCGGCGCACGACTTGGCGCTCGTACTTCGCGCCGGCGCGCTTCCTGCTTCCATCAAATATCTTGAAGAGCGCACCGTCGGCCCCTCTCTTGGAGCCGATTCCATTCGCCACGGTGTCCAAGCATCTGTGCTCAGCTTGATCGTCGTGATGCTCTTTATGCTCGTTTATTACCGCCTGTCGGGCGCAAACGCCGTCGTCGCGTTGATTCTCAACCTCGTCATCCTGCTCGCCGCGCTCGCCGCTTTCGGCGCCGTTCTGACCTTACCCGGCATTGCCGGCGTCATCTTGACCATCGGCATGGGCGTCGACTCCAACGTCCTTGTATTCGAACGTATTCGCGAAGAACTTCGCCACGGCAAGTCTGCCGCGGCTTCCGTCGAGGCTGGCTTCGACAAAGCCTTCCTCACCATTATCGACACGCACGTCACGACCGTCGTCTCCGCCTTCTTCCTGTTCCTTTTTGGAACCGGTCCGATTCGCGGTTTTGCCGTCACCCTGACCATCGGTTTGATCGCCAACGTTTTCACCGCGATCTACGTGTCCAAAACGATTTTCCAATACCACCTTTCCAAGATGGACCGGCAGGCGGAGCTCAGTATCTGAATCTGATTTGTACTAGGACTCTTGGGAAACTTTCATCGCAGTACTTTGCGCTATCTGTGCCATCAAAGGGGCCAGAGATCGCACAGTCCTGGGAACAATTTTTTAGGTGTTGGAGTCTAAAGGAAGGACGCATCTCGGCATGATTGAGTTCTTTAAAGAGCCCAATATCGATTGGATGGGCAAGGCCAAGTATTTCTACGGCTTGAGCGCCATTCTCCTCATCGCAGGGCTCATCTCCTGGCTGCACGAGGGCGGCCTCCGCTACGGCATCGATTTCAGGGGCGGCACCAATGTGGACGTCCGCTTCGCCCAAACGCCAAATATTGACCAGATCCGAGACGCCCTCAGGACCCAAGGCCTCGGCGGCAGCGAAATCCAAGCTGTCAGCTCCGGCATGAGCGCTTCAAACTCCAACGAAGTTCTTATCTTCGTCGAGCAAAAAGGGTCGGGAGAAGAGGCATCGGACAGCAGTAAGACTCAGGTGCTGACCGCGCTCAACGCCATGTATGGCGCCAAGGATTCCAACAAGCCCGACTTTAACGCGGCGACTCCTTCTTCACTCGCCGAAGTCCTTTCCTCCAAGGATCCTCTCGCGCTTTCGACGAACGCTGGCGATCGCTACGACCAGCTCGCTCGCCGTCTGCTCGCGTTCCGCGACGGCCCGAAGAACGGCGTCATTACAAATTTCAGTGAGCTAAGCGGCGTGGAAGGTGCGACTCCCGCGGTGATCTCCGCGCTCGGCTCCAACTACGCCATCGGAAGTTTCGCCGTTCGGGGGGTCGAGAGTGTCGGGCCCAAGGTCGGCGCGGAGCTTCGCAAGCAAGCCATCTACGTTACGCTCTATGCATTAGCGGGAATGCTCGTCTATATCGCGTTCCGCTTCGAGTGGGTTTTCGGAGCCGCCGCGGTTCTCGCTGTCTTCCACGATGTGCTCATTACACTGGGCTTTTTCTCGATTTTGCACTTTGAAATTTCGCTCACCGTCATCGCGGCGTTGTTGACCCTCGTTGGTTATTCGATGAATGACACCATCGTCATCTTCGATCGCATCCGCGAAAACAACCGTTTGCTCCGCAAAGAATCGTTCGCCGCCGTTGTTAACAAGTCGATCAATCAGACTCTTTCGAGAACGATCTTGACTAGCGGCCTGACTTTCCTTACCGTGCTCGTCCTGTTCTTGATGGGCGGCCAGGTTCTGAGGGCATTCTCCTTTGCCCTGGTGGTGGGGATTGTGGTAGGAACGTACTCCAGTTTTGGAATTGCTGCGCCTCTTGTTGTCGCTTGGCATCACTGGCGCGGCGACAAAGGCACTGTTGGTAGCACCGGATCTGCAGCCGGAAACAAAACCCGTGTCGGTGATGGCGTCTCTGGGCGTCTGGCACCTGCGGGCAGGAGGTAGGGAACATGTTTGAAGACATGGTGGTTTCCAGCTCAAACCCCACCAAAACAAACAAACCTTGGACCGTCGTTCTGTCGATGTTGTTCCAGGTTTTGTTTCTCGGTGTTTTGATTTTGATTCCGCTGATTTATACGGAAGCGCTCCCGAAGACGATGATGTCTACTCTCCTCGTTGCGCCGCCGCCACCCCCGCCACCACCCCCGCCTCCGGCTGTGGTTAAAGTGGTCCAAGTCAAGCCCCAGGTCCATTTGATGGACGCCGGCAAACTCGTAGCGCCGAAAGTCATCCCGAAGGAAGTAAAGATTATTAAAGAGGAAGCCGCTCCCGATATGAGCGCCGGCATGGCCGGTGGTGTTCCGGGCGGCGTCGCCGGCGGTTCGATGGGCGGCGTCATTGGCGGCGTGATCGGCGGTGTCGGCGGAGCGCCACCACCACCGAAGCCGACGGCATCGCGTATTCGCCAGGGCGGTAGCGTTCAGGCCGCGTTGCTCGTCAACAAGGTTCAGCCGGTCTATCCACCGCTGGCGCGTCAGACCCGCATCTCGGGCACCGTTCGACTCCACGCTCTTATTTCCAAGACCGGCGCGGTCGAATCGCTCGAAGTGCTCTCGGGCCATCCGTTGTTGGTTCGCGCAGCGATGGATGCCGTGCAGCAGTGGAAGTACAAACCAACGCTGCTCAACGGTGAACCGGTGGAAGTCGATACCACGATCGACGTGATTTTCTCTCTGAACCAGTAATTCGCAGTACGGCGCGCTTCGCCAGTCGTGGGGCCGGCGAGGCGCTCCGAGCAGCACCGTAGTTAGCAAATCTTGTTGGCCCCGGCCCAGCCGGTGTCACCAGAACTTTTAAGGAGCAAACGAATGGTAGCCACTTTGTACGTGTACGCGGCCCTCTTCCTGCAATCCCAGACCGGTAGCTCCTGGGATCTTCGCAGTATGTGGGCGTCGATGAGCACTCTTCCCAGAGTCGTTGTCGGTGTTTTGTTCGTGCTGTCGGTTTATTCGTTCGGCGTCATGATCGACCGCGCGCTGATGTACAGCGCGGCACGCAAGCAGTCGCGTGTGTTCGTGCAGCAAGTTGCCGGCGCCCTCAAGGACGGCAAGCTTGATGAAGCGATCGCCATCGCCGAACGCAACAAGAAGAGCCACATCGCCAAGGTTGTGGCGACGGGTCTCTCCGAGTTCCAGTCCGCTTCGCAGCAGGTTTCCGATGCAGACGTGATCGAAGCTGCCAAGCGCGGTCTCGAGCGCTCGGTCGCCATCGTCCACGCCGAAATGAAGCGCGGTCTGTCGGCCCTCGCCACGATTGGTTCGACGGCTCCGTTCGTCGGCCTCTTCGGCACGGTCGTCGGCATCTTGAACGCGTTTAAAGGCATCGAGAGTTCCAAGGCAACCGGTCTGTCGGCGGTCGCCGGCGGTATCGCGGAAGCCTTGGTGACCACCGCGTTCGGCCTCCTCGTCGCCGTTCCCGCGGTTTGGGCGTACAACTACTTCACCAACAAAGTCGAAGCCTTCGACGTCGAGATGGATAACTCCTCGATGGAATTGATCAACTACTTCATTCTCCGCCGCGGCGGCGCCAAGAAGTAAGCGCCTCGGAAGTGAGCGCGAGAAAGGGGTAAATGTATGGCTGATGAACACACAAGCGGCGGGCGATACAAGCCGCAGGCGGGAAGTCAGATGGCGGCGCCCAACGTCATCCCCATGGCCGACATCATGCTCGTTCTGCTGATCATCTTCATGGTGGTCACCCCGATGTTGCAGAAAAACATGCCGGTGGACATGGCCAGGACTGACACCGCCCGTGATATGCAGGACGCGGATAAAGATGACGCCGTCGTCGTGGCAATCACGCGCGACGGTGCCATCTATCTCGGACACACCGCAACGTCGAAGGACGATCTGACCAATCAGATCAAGGATAAGCTGGCGAACCGCCTCGACAAAACCGTATACGTGAAGAGCGATCAACGCGCGAAATACGGAGATGTCGTCGCGGTGGTGGACGAAATTCGTTCCGCCGGTGTGGATCAGGTTGGCCTGCTCACGGAAAAGAACCAGAAAGGCGGACCCGAACCACCGCCTCCGCCTAAGGGCAATACGACCGGAGATTAGTTCGCGGCTTCGGTCGCTGTAGCGAGTCATCGTAGTGCAGTTGCAGTGGTTGTCATTCGTTTGCTGATGTTTGAGTGGCCGCGCCGATTCCCACACGGCGCGGCTTACTGGCCTGCAAAGTTCGAAACACGGCAGGCTCACAGGAGAAGTAGTCATGGGCATGAGCGTTGGAGACAATAAGGGCGGTGCGATGGCGGAAATGAACGTCGTTCCGCTGATCGACATTCTGCTGGTGCTGCTGATCATTTTCATGGTGATCACGCCGCTAACCCCGAAGGGGTTGGACACCTTGGTGCCGCAGCCCAATCCGAATAAAGAGCAGAATCAGGATTTGGAGAATAAGACCGTCGTCGTTCAGGTTCTCACGAACGACAAGCTGAAGATCAATAACGAAGATGCGACTTGGGATGGCCTGGGTCAGCGCATCGATCAAATCTTCAAGGATCGCGCCGAGAAAATCGCTTTCGTGAAGGGCGATAACGATGTACTGTTCGCGAGCGTCGCGCGTGCCATCGATATCATGCGCGCCAATGGCATCGACAAGGTTGGTCTGATTACCGCGAAGATCGAAGCCGGTCAATAATAGCTAAGATCCATCGGCGTCGCTTCACTGCGGCGCCGTTTTTTCGGCATCAACGAGTTGGCGGTGGCGTGGCCTTTGTTGCGCGGCCGGCTCGACGAGATTTCAGCCGGCGCTCCGTCCGCACTGCATTTGTTAAGGGCGACGCCAACATCGAATTCCAGGTTGTGTTCCAAAGTGATTGACGTGATGGACGTGGCAGGCATATCTTCTGTCGGTCTGTTAACGCCGCAGTTGGAGAAGGCCGCTGGATTGGGCCGGTTGCCCTTCGCAGGGCGGATGTGAATCCTAGCGACGACCTCTTTCGGTCGCGCCATTGAGCAGGGATGGGATGCTTCGATGACTTACGGATCGATTCGAATCGCACGCCGGGTTACGGCCATCGCCGCGATGGTTTTCGTCGTGGCGGGCGTCTCGGGCTGTAACAAACTCAAGGCTCGCGACCTCTTGAACAAAGGCGTCACCGCCTTCAAGAACGGCCAGTCCGATGCTGCGATTGAAGACTTCAAGGAAGCGAAGGAAGCCGATCCCGAGCTGCTCAACGCGCGGCTCTATCTCGCCACCGCGTACGCCAGCCTCTACATTCCTGGTGCGCCGTCGCCCGAGAACTTGGCGCGTGGCAACCAGGCCGTCGCCGAATTCAAGGAAGTCCTCGACAAGGACCCCAACAATTTGTCCGCGATTGATGGCATCGGCTCGATCCTCTTCCAGATGGGCGGCCAGCCTTTCGACGCCAAGAAATTCGAAGAGTCGAAAACCTATCACCAGCGCCACATCCAGTTGAAGCCGGAAGATCCAGAGCCCTATTACTGGATCGGCGTGATCGACTGGACGCTTGCTTTCCGCGCCAACGGCGAAATGCGCTTGGCCTACAACAAGGACAACATCAAGAAGCAGGTCAAGGACACGGATCCGCTTCCTGCGGCGGTTCGCACCGAGTACGCCTCGAAGTACGGGCAACTGGTGGAAGAAGGCATCACCGATCTGCAAAAGGCGATCCAGCTTCGTCCGGATTACGACGACGCGATGGCTTACCTCAACCTGCTCTATCGCCGCAAGGCCGACCTCGTCGAAACTCCCGATGAGCGTGCCAACCTGCTCAAGCAGGCCGACGATCTCGTAGACAAGGTCAAGGAAATCAAGCAGAAGCGCGCCGACCAGCCGACACAACCGTCCTGATCGCGCCGCATCCGACAGATCGATTCAAAGGGCGCCCCTCCGGAGCGCCCTTTTTTCTTTTACCTACCCGGCCTTTGGGTGCCGGACCCTTAGCTTTTGAAGGGTGCGAGTTTAGACTCAACCCCGCCAATAAAAACACCAAACGGTCTTGACATCCCAGTACCATCGTAGTAATCTACCTCCGTAGATAATTGCGCCCACCTGTTAACCTCTTTGCCAACAAAAAGCGAATAAAAAGGGAATGATCGCCACCATCTAAGTTTCTTGTTCTCAGTGGTTTGCACACTCTTTGAACATGCCTCTTTGCAAGTATCTCAATCCAAATCACTTGCGCACTCTTTGGAAAATACCGGGGGTATACCCCTCACCGTCCCAAATCGGGAAGCGCCTCCAGCCAGTCGCCATGTCGAGACGCCCGCGCCGGTTACCCAAACCGCCACTCTGAATCCTCCGCCTCGAAACGTCATCCCATAGGCTGTCGTATACTAGGTTATGGCTCCCGGCAACGTTCCCCTCAGCTTCAATCGTGACCGCACCGAGCGCCAGCTCGACGCCCGTCTCGAAGAGCTCCTCGCCAAGCTTCGCAAAAATCGCCCGGCCGAAGACCCCTGGATGGTCCGCCGCGCCTATGAAATTGCCGCCGAGCGCCACCGTGAACAGCTCCGCAAATCGGGCGAGCCGTATCTCATGCATTTGCTCGAAGTTGCGCACATCCTCGCCGACCTCCGCCTCGACGCCACCACGTTGACCGCCGCCCTGCTCCACGACGTCATCGAAGATACCGAGTTTCCCGTCTCGCGCATCACCGAACGTTTCGGCGCCGAAGTCGCTCACCTGGTCGAAGGCGTCACAAAAATCGGCCGCCTCAAAATGATGGCGCCCGAAGCGCGCCAGGCTGAAACCGTGCGCAAGATGGTGCTCGCCATGGTGCACGACGTTCGCGTCGTGCTCGTCAAACTCGCCGATCGCCTGCACAACATGCGCACGCTCGAATATCTCGAGCCGCCGAAGCAAGCGCGCATCGCGCGCGAAACTCTCGACATCTACGCGCCCATCGCGCACCGGCTCGGCATGGGCTTGATCCGCAACGAACTTGAAGATCTTTCGTTTCGTTATCTCGAGCCCGAATCGTTTCTTTCGCTGCAAAAAGAAGTCAGCGACAAAGAGCCGATCCATTTGTCATTTCTCGAAGAAGTGCAGGGAACAATTCGCACGAAACTCGTTGAGGCGGGAATTCCTGCGGACGTAACATCGCGCGTCAAAGGCCTCTACTCGCTGCATCGCAAAATCGTTCGCCAGGAGCGCAGCCTCGAACAGGTCTACGATTTGCTCGCCGTCCGCGTCATTACCGACAACGAGCGCAACTGTTACGCCGCCCTCGGCGTGATGCATCACCTCTGGCGTCCGGTACCCGGGCGTTTCAAAGATTACATCGCGATGCCGCGGCCCAACTTGTACCAATCGCTGCACACCACGGTGCTGCACAAAGGCCAGCCGCTGGAGATTCAGATTCGCACGCAGGAAATGCATCGCACCGCGGAAGAAGGCGTGGCCGCGCATTGGAAATACAAAGATGACAAGCCGGTTCGCGAAGACGACCAGCGCATCGCGTGGATGCGCCAGCTCATCGAGTGGTCGCAGGAACTGGAAGAGCCGAGCGAATTTCTCTCGACGCTAAAAGTCGATCTCGCTCCCGTCGAAGTCTACGCGTTCACACCGAAAGGTCGCGTGCTCGAACTCCCGCGCGGTGCAACTCCCGTCGATTTCGCGTACACGGTTCACACCGAAGTCGGTCACCAGTGCGTCGGCGCGAAAGTGAACGGCCAGATGGTCGCTCTGCGCCACGAAATCGTCAGCGGCGACGTCGTCGAGATCATCACCCAAAAAGGACATAAGCCCAGCCGCGACTGGCTCAGCTTCGTCAAGTCCTCGCACGCGCGCACAAAAATCAAGCACTGGATCAACGTGCAGGAGCGGCAAGAAGCCACGGAAATGGGCATCCGGCTCCTCGAGAAAGAAGCGCGTCAGTTTGGCCGCAGCTTGAAGAAGATTCCGGAAGCCGATCTGCTCAAAATCGCTTCGGATTCCGGGCTTTCAAAACTCGACGACCTTTATGCTGCCGTGGGATTCGGGAAATATTCAGCGCGCCAGATTCTCACGCGCGCTCTCGGCGAACCCGAGAAGGGAACTCAAACAGATACGGAAGAGTCCACGCCGACGCTCGTCAAGACCGTCAAGCGCATGCTCGGTTTTGGCGAGGCGCCTCTGGTCGTCAAGGGCCACGACGACCTGCTCGTCTATCGCGCGAAATGTTGTAATGCGATTCCCGGCGACGACATCATCGGTTACATCACGCGAGGCCGCGGCGTTGCGGTCCACACGCGGACATGTCCCAACGTGCAAAATCTTCTTTATCAAACGGAGCGTCGCATCGCCGTCGAGTGGGGCGGCGAAGGCACCACCGCAAAATTCCTCGTGCAGCTTCTCATTCGCGCCAAAGATCGCGCCGGATTGCTTGCCGAAGTGACCGCCGTAATCAGCAATGCCGGCTGTAACATCCATAATCTCGAAAGCCGTCCTGACCGGCTCAACGCGCAAGTCGATGTGAATCTGGAAATTGTCGATCGACGTCAGCTCGAATCCATCCTCGCCAACATCCGCAAAATCCAAGGCGTCTACGGCGTCGAGCGCGTCTACCAGCCTACTGTCTAGTTTTCTCGTGAATTAATTCGGAGAGAGATTTCGCGAAGCTCTATCGCCTGCGGGCGCGTTGCGCGACGAAGTCCGTATGCGCATGGTTGCGCGCCGCTTCGCGTGAATTGGCTTCGCTTTCCGCCTGCTGCTCGGTGATGCCCTGTGCGATGAGTTCGAGAATTTGTTTCTCGCTCAATCCGGTATTTTTCAAACGTCCGATCGCGGCGGAGCTGATCGTTGGCAGTCCCTGAAGATCGCGTTGCAGAATCGCGGTGACCATCGGATCGGAAAGCCCAATCAAGCGGAGCATGACAGCATCGCCGCTGATCGAGTCGAGCTTATCGGCTTGAGCGAAGGTGACGACGTCTGACTCCGTGTAACGCGCATTCAGGAGATTGGCGACGGAATCGGCGCTGCTGAACGCGTGTTTTCGGTCGTGGGCCGTGGAGATGAGTGTCACGCAGGTATCGTCGCTGACGCCGGCGCCCTTCAGGCGCACCAACTGCTGCAGTTCGGAGTCGGAAATATTAAAGGTTTTGATGCGATCGATGACGCTGGAATTCATGCCGGCCTGATCGAGCGGGCGATAGTCCATCAGCGGGTGCTGATGGCAGCCCACCGCGAGGGCAAACATCCAAGTGCCGAACATGAGGTACGGGCGCTTCACAACCTAATTCTAGGGTCGTCCAAGCATAAGCAATGGAATTGCGATATCTCCTGTGTTGTCGCGGTACCCGCCCTGAAGGGCAGGTGCTCAGAAATCGTAAATTAGCGACTGGTAAACAGTATGGAGAAGCTTTACATCGCATTCTCACGGCTCTGTAGTGACTTCCGTTTCGACGCATTTCCCGTCTACAATCGAGACACTGTGCAGCGCGCCGCAAACATCCGCCGTCTGCCGCCCTTCCTCATCGCGCTCGCCGCGGCAATTTGCGGCTTTGGTTGCACCGCGGCGCTCGGTCCCGGCTACTCCATCGACAAGCAGGAAATCGAAGTCCATTTCATCCCTGCTCCCGAGCCGACCATTCACATCGACGCGACCTATCAGCTGCGCAACGACGGTATTCGTCCTTTGAATGTGCTTGAGCTGCGTCTGCCGGGCCGCCGGCGGTTTCATTTTGCCGATCCGCAGGTCGAATGGGACGGCCACTCCGTGACTCTCGATATTTCACCCGACAACCGGCGCAATTCGATTCTGAATCTGCAAAACGCCTGGATGGTTTCCGACTCGCACGTACTCAAGCTCTCGGTCGAATACAAACAGGCCGGGAAGGGCGAGCACAACTTCAGCTTCGCTCTCGATGCGTTTTTTCTTCCGTCGGAGGGCTGGAGCCCGCAGCTCATGCCCGCGCGCGGCGCGTTCGCAAAAGGCGGGATCCCGCCGGCAAAATGGCAGATGACCATTCGCGTGCCGCAAGATTTTCTTGTGCATGCCAGCGGCGAGAAGCCAAAAAAATCGAAGAGCAACGGGGAGCAGGTCATCCGGTACACGCAACGCCCCAAAGACGGGTATCCCTTCGTGATCGCCGGGCGCTACGTCGCGTCGAAATTCAAAGCGGACCCCGACACGGTCACGCTGTGGAGCCGAGCCGAACAAAATACCGATGCGCTTCGCCAATCGGCGCAGGGACTCGCTTCGGCGATGAAAGCCTATGACGGCATGTTCGGCAAGCGCGTGCAGAATTCGCGCGATTTATGGCTGGTCGAATGTCCCGTTGTAGACAGTTGTTTTAGCACTGCGGCGTCTTACTTTTCGGGAATGATCAACGATCCGGGCACGAAGCCGACAGCGGAAATGGCGTCGCTCGACACGGTAATGGTCGATCTGTCGAATGGCGCGCCCGACGTTGTCGCTGCCGCCGGCCCATCGCTCGCATCCACGTGGCTCGGCTACGGACAAAATCCGGGCTTCTATGAACAGGATCCACCCCTTGCCGCGCTGCCGGCATTTGCTGCGATTCGCGGACGCGAAGCCGCCGGCGGCCCGCAGATTCGTACGACCGCGATTCGCCGTGCGCTCAAAGATGTTCCGCTTGAGGGGCAGCCCGGAAAGGAGTCCGACAACGTCGTCCGCGCGAAAAGCTTGCTGCTCTTTTTTGCGCTTCAGGATCGCTACGGCCAGAAAGCTTTTTCCGACGCGCTCAGCCACATGCTTTATGCGCGCCGCCGCGGCGGCTTCGACATCACCGACCTGATCTCCGCTTTCGATCAGGAGACGCACCAGAACGTCGGCGAATTCGTGCGTCACTGGATGAAGCGTCCCGGTGTTCCACAGGATTTTCGTTCGCGCTACGAAGGCGAAACCAGCGCGGACGTACAAGGATTTCAACTCAAGGAGACTACGCCATGAAAGACATCGTCAATTCCGATCGCGGTCCGAAGCCGATTGGTCCTTACTCGCAAGGGGTCAAGATCAACGGCCTCCTTTACTTGTCAGGGCAGATTCCGCTCGATCCCAAAACGAACGAAATGATCTCTGGCGACATCAAGGCGCAGACCGAGCGCGTGCTCGAAAATATCAAGGGCATTCTCGAATCGGCGGGATCGAACCTGCATCACGTCGTGAAGACGACCGTCTTCCTGAAGGACATGAACGAATTTCCAGCGATGAACGAGGTGTACGCAAAATATTTCACGGCGGCGCACCCGGCGCGTTCGACGGTGCAGGTCGCGCGCTTGCCGAAAGACGCGTCGGTGGAGATTGAAGTGATAGCATCGGCTTAGTCGTGTCCCGTGTTTCGTGATCCGTGTTCCGTGACCTGCAATTCGCCGTTGGCGGTCGAAGAGTTGACCTTCCACGCACGAATTCAAAACCGGATCTTCGCAAGTATTGAGAATAGTGCGGGCATGGGGCGCAGCAGTGCCGCGCCCCTACATATTTTGAGCCAAGCATAAAACGGTTTAGCCAAACACAAAACGGGCGAAGTATCGGAGCACGGAACACGAATCACGGAACACGTCTTTAGGGGCGGTCGGGGCTTTCGAGGGCGAAGTAGACGCCCAGGCCTGTGCCGACTCCGGCGAAGATCAGTATGAACATCAGGAAGCGGTCGCGGCCCGATTTGCGCGGGGTTTTTTGTTGAAAGACAGGCGGCGGAGTATTGGTGTCCTGCGTTTGCGAGGCGTCTGGATCAAGGACAACGCGATAGGCCGTGCCTTCGGCGACGATTTTCGTGTCGTCTTCCACCGAAATTGCCAGCGCGCCGTGCGAGCAACTCACGGCTAATTCCTTCGGATTTAAGATCGTGACGCTACCGACGGTCGCGGCGTCGCTGTTGGGCCGGATCAACGCGGTTCCGGCGTGCAGAGAGAACGCCTTTGCGTTCGCTGTTGAAAAAATCGCGGTGCCATTCTTGAGCGTGGCCGAAGCGCCGCTTTCCTCATTCGCCCAAGTCACCTGGCTGGCGCTGGTAAGCAGCAATCGCGCTGCGCCTGCGCGTATCTGGATGCTGCCAAATTTATCGGTATCGAGCGTGTCGCCCGACAAAACGGTGGTGCCGACCGTCGCCTTCGCGGTGCCCACGTGAGCGCGATCCGCCGACACCACGGTGCCAAACGCCACACTCGAGGCGTGCGAAATCGAGCCGCTCGGGACACACGTGAGAACGAGTCCGAACGACAACACTGTGGCCGTAGATGTGCGAATCAGGTCGCGCAAACGCGCCATCGCCTCTCCAGTTGGGCTGCACTCAAGGATACTGGCCATTCGGCGTCCGATAATGTGTCGATCCGACGCGTGACACTTAAAGGTACAGCCTGCGAAACAAGGGAAAATCCGCGCTCGCGGCGGCGGCGCCAATCGGCGAGGGAGTCTGAATTTCAACACAGGTTCGGTAACAATCCTCGTGCGCACTGGTAGCCTGACGCACTCGCTGCTACAATGCGTTACAGTTATTTTACGTATGGCGGACTGGAAACAAATTACTGCGCGCATTCGACGCGCTCGCACCGGTAAAGACCCAGCGGCACAACTATCTACACTCTACGAAAAAACGCAGGATGCGATGGTTGCGTTTGAATTGGCACGCGTGTTCGAGACCGCGAGCCAGAACGCCGAAGCTGCGAAGTGGTATACGACCGCTGCCGAGCGTTTTCGTCGCGCCGACTGGAAGACGAAAGCACAGCAGGCTGCCACGCGCCTTGGCGCGGAATCGGAAACCCATGGCGATTCGCAACTCGATTTCCCGCAGCTCGTGCCGAAGCCAATGCCCGTTCCCGAAGCCGGCGCGCCGTTTGAAGACAGTGCCATCATTTTTGACGCGATAGCCACGCCGGTTGCCGAAGTTTCGTCGAGCGAGAATTCTGAAACGGAGTCCGAATCGGAATCGCAGCCTGTTGAAACCGAGACGACTTCCTCCCCGGCGGCAAAACAAGCGAGCGAGGGTGGTCGCCGTCGCCGTGGGCGTCGCGGTGGTCGCAATCGTCGGAAGAGCCCAGGCACGGCAACAAGTTCTCACTCTGGCACGGGGCATTCCCGTTCTGAATCTCCTTCGTCGCCACGCGCTGCTCACGCATCCGACACGGAATCGCCGGCCGAACACCGGCCGCGCTCGTACGAATCGTCGGTGCCGCGCCTCCCGGTCGAAGCTGCACCCGCTGCGACGGATGCCGGCGGCATCGCACTACGCGGCCGCTACGGCGATCCTGGGCTTTCTTCGCGGCTTTCGTCGCTCGAAGTGCAATTTCGGCGCTTGCTTACGTGCTCGCCGATCAAGCTTGATGAACTGGAACGCGCTCCCGCAGGGCCCGGAGTTTTGCTGCTGACAGATGCCGATCTGACGAGCTACTACTATGTGGAGGCGTGCCAGACTCTGCGCATCGCGATCCCGGCAGTGCTCCGCGGCGGAGCATCGCGCCGCGGCGGCGACTCGATCAAGCCTCAGCTCGCCGAGCATCTCGGTATTCCGGAAGCCCGCGTGGGAAAATATTTAGCCGATCATTGCGTCATCCGGTGGCTCCAACTGGATGAGGGTGCATCGCACTTCGCCCATTTCGTGACGGCGGTTCTCCGGCCGGTCCTGAACGAATAGAAAGCATCACGCCGAAACGCTCAAAATCGCTTTTCGGTCCTCGGGCCGCCTTCGTTTAGACCCCTTTTTTACCGTTCGACCCCTAAAAACGACCGTTCGCCGCAACCCGCTGGCCAGCCACCCTGTTTACCCTCAAACTATACGAGTTCAAAGACTTAGTTCCCGTTCCCGTTCGGGAATGGTAGGCTTGAATGAGGTCCGGGGGCCTTCGTTGGGCGCCACATAGTACGTACCAACGACAGAGCGGACCGCATCTGAAGATTTCAGGTTTTTGTATTCTGTGTTTTGGCTGCAACGTTGTGCTCGTGAGCGTGGGGCCAAGGTAGCTCGCATTTTTCCGCAAAGTGAGGGGCAAGGTTTATGCCTAATTCCGTAGGAACTCAGTTGAAGCGATCGGTGGACTGGTTGATCTGCAAGACGGCCGCAGTCACCTTCAACACGATCCAGCACTTCAACAAGAAGAATCCGAATCCGTCGGTCACGCCGCAATGGTCCGACAAGCCGCTGCTGAAGTCCTGGGAAAAGACCAAGCCGACGCTTGGCTTTCCGCGGCAAACCGATTCGCTGTGCCCCGCGTGCGTGAAGGAAGCGCGCGAGTCGATCATCGCCGGTAAAAAAGATTGGCGCGATCTGATGCACGAAAAAGTCGGCGAGATCAAGGCGCAGATCATCGAGCGCGATGGCCAGATCTGGATGGTGAAGGATTGCCCACTGCACGGCCACTATGAAGACATGATGGCCGTGGACGCCAAGTTCCTCGAGTGGATCGAGCAACAGTTCCCGGGCCGCGACATTCCGGCGCACAACGACGAAGACCTGCACAAGCACGGATCTTCGACGGTTCGCTACGGCCGCGGTTCAGTTCTCACCGTTGACCTGACCAATCGCTGCAACATGATGTGCGATCCGTGCTTCATGGACGCGAACCAGGTCGGGTATGTGCACGAATTGGGCTGGGAAGAAATTCAGGAAATTCTCGACAACGCGCTGAAGATCAAGCCGCGCCGCCAGATGTCGGTACAGTTCTCGGGCGGCGAACCGACGATGAGCCCGTACTTCCTCGACGCGGTCGCATACGCGCGCAAGATCGGCTACAACAGCGTGCAGGCCGCGACGAACGGCATTGAATTCGCCAAGAGCAAGGAATTCAGCAAGAAGGCATTCGACGCAGGTATGCGCTACGCGTATCTGCAATTCGACGGCATCGGCAACGACGCCAACAGCCACCGCCAGATCGGCAACTTGTTCGACGTAAAGCTGCGCGCGATCGAAAACATGCACGAGGCCGGCATCGAAATCGTGCTCGTTGTGACCATCGTCAACAACGTGAACAACGATCAGGTCGGCACCGTCGTGAAGTTCGCGATGGAAAACCCGAAGAAGATCGCATTCGTCAGCTTCCAGCCGGTTTCGTTCACCGGGCGCGACGAAGACATCACGCCGGAACGGCGTCTCCGCCAGCGCTATACGCTTTCGCACCTCGCGAAGGACGTCAGCGATCAGGTTGGCAAAGTGCAGCCGACGCGCGACTGGTTCCCGATCTCGTTCATCAGTACGTTCGCAGGCTTCGCCGACATGGTGAAGGGCCGCGAATCGACGTGGGGCTCGCTGTCGTGCGGCTGCCACCCGAACTGCGGCGTGGGCACCGCGCTGATGATCAACAAAGAGACGAAAGAGTGGGCGCCGGTTCCGCGGTTCTTGAATGCGACGCAGCTTACAAAGGACGTCACCGCGATTACCGACGCGGCGCGCGGCAAGACATTTTCGAACTTCATGATGGCGATGGCTCTGTTGAAGAACTATCAGCCGTTCGAAGGGCCGAAGGGGCTGACGCTCGGCGCGCTGTTCAAGAAATTCGACAAGACCTGGGCGCTCACCAAGAAGTCTACGGTGAAATATGGCCGCACGTCGCCCGATCGCAAGATCGACGATGCCATGAAGCGCCGTCAGGATCCGTGGAACTTCCTCTTTATCGCGGGCATGTGGTTCCAGGATCTGTTCAACTACGACTTCCGCCGCACCGAAATGTGCATCATCCCGTACGCGACGCAGCAGGGTGAGATCAGCTTCTGCGCATACAACACCGGTGTGGGCTGGCGGCAGATCATCGAAAACATGCACAAGAACGCGACCGTCGCGGAGTGGTACAAGACGCACGGCAAGCACCAGATTTACGCTAAGGGCAAGAACGTTGATCTGAATACGTATGAGCACTCGCTCAAGATCGACGCCGACGATGCAGCCCGCGTGCGCCATCTGGAGCACGACGTTCCTCTGACCGCGGCCGAAGAAGACCGCGCGCGCCGCAAGAAGGCGTACGAAGAGCAGGCCAAGGTTCGCGCGATTTACGAAGAGCTCGTGCTGAAGAAGCCGCAGCCGACCGTGGTGCAGATCGGTTCTTTGACGGACATCGCGAAAGCGGTGCCGGCGAACTTCACGAATGCGGGCAAGCCGGTGAGCATCGATCCGGCGCCGAAGCAGGAAGCCGAGCCGGTAGCCGGCGACTAAGCTTCTTCGTTTAACTTGATTCGAAAAGGCTCCCGAGATTCGGGAGCCTTTTTCTTTGGTGATTGTCGTGTCTTCGTAGTTTGTAGGGGCGGGGCTTGCCCCGCCCGGCGTCAACACGATCGCGGTTGATGCGCTTGCCTCACCACGCCGTCGGCTGCCTCTTGGCGCTCCACCTAGCTGGGTTCTCAAGGATGTATCTCTGTGCGTGTCTCATCTCTTCGCCATCGCGCAAAACGCGATCGTAAAAGCTGCGCTGCCACAGTACACGCCCGGCTACTCCGGATTGGGCGTTGATCTTGCGAGTTGAGATTGACTTAAACGCACCGACGACGTCCGACAGTGTCAGGGTTTTGCGCTGCGACGGAGCGAGGGTGCCCGTGCCAACGCCGGGCGGGGCAAGCCCCGCCCCTACAAATCCCAGTATTCCGTGCATGTGGTTGGGCATGATGACGAATTCATCCGGTGCTACGGTCGGAAAAGACTCCAGAACGCCCAGCCAGGTTTCGCGAGCCACGTGACCCGCTTTGCTCAACCGCACGACACCATGGTCGACTCCGCCGAACAGGCATTCCATCTTCGCGACACAGATCGTCACAAAGTAAGGCCCTTCCCGACAGTAGTCACAGGTGACCAGTCGGGTTGGCTTCCGTCGCGACGCTGGGGCGAGTGCTGATAGCTCCAGGTGCATATTCAATATATTACCATAATGTAATAAATTACTGTAACTACGGACAGACGGCCCGTTTGCTCACCGATTTACTACCTGCCCTTGGTATAATCGGTATGCGTTTAGAGACCAAGGATCACAAATGCCGATCTACGAATACATTTGCGAAGATTGCCAGACTGAGTTTGAGAAGATTGTGATCAATCGGGAGCAGGAGATTGCCTGCCCGAAGTGCGCGGGGAAGAAGAATAAGATTCAGCTATCGGTGTTTGCCACGGCGAATGGAAATGGCGGATCGTCGAAGGGACCGTCGTTTTCGGGTGGCGGCGGTGGTTGCTGCGGCGGCGGTTGCGGCTGCCACTGAGGAATTCGGAGCTGTGACGATGAAGGCCGGTCAAATTCAATACGAGTTCGTCGCCAATTTTAATGGGCCGTTGACCGCGGCCTTTGAGGTCAATGGAAAGGCGTTTGTCACTGACCGCTCGACGCTCGACCTCTTGAATTATGAGTTCGAGCAACGCAGCTTTCGCGTAGCGGAGTGGGTATTCGCAGTGAACCTTGCGACCGGCAGAATCAAGCGCACCAATTAAGACCAACCGATAGCGCAGTCCGATCCCACAACGGTTATTTCCCGCCGGCCCGCGTAACCGATCTAAGTTGCTTCACATCGAACGTGTGCCTGCTCGCTTCCTGCGAGTTCTCGCCTTGGCGTGATTCCGCCACGTAAATCCCACGAAGTCTGCGGAGGATGACTATGCCTTCATCGAAGAAAATTGCTTTGATTACCGGCGCCAACAAGGGCATCGGATATGAAGTGGCTCGCCAACTCGGCAAGCATGGATGCACGGTTCTCGTCGGAGCGCGTGATGCCAAGCTGGGAGAAGAAGCCGCCAACAAGCTCAAGAAAGAAGGAGTCGAGGCGGCGTTCGTCGCGCTCGACGTGACCCGCCGCGACACGATCGAGGCTGCGCGTGCTGGAATCGAGAAGGAATTCGGGCGGCTCGATATTCTTGTGAACAACGCTGGAATCTACGATCGCGGCGACGGACCGCCGAGCAGCGCCGAAATTGACGCGGTCAGCCGTACGCTTGAAACCAACTTCGTCGGTGCGCTTGCCGTTGCCCAGGCGATGCTGCCGCTGATTCGCAAGTCGGCGGCGGGACGCATCGTGAATGTTTCCAGCGAGCTAGGGTCGATCACGGGTTTTGGCGACCCGAATTGGAAATTCGCGGCGGTAAAAAGGATTGGCTACTGCGCCTCGAAAGCCGCAATGAACATGATGACCGCGCAATTGGCCGCCGAGCTGCGCGACACTAAGATCAAGGTCAACTCCGTGAATCCGGGCTACACCGCCACCGACCTCAACAATCATCAAGGCCCGCAGACGATCGAAGAAGGCTCCGCCGAGACGATTCGCGCGGCGCTGATCGGTGACGATGGCCCGACCGGCCAATTTCTCGAAACCGGTGGCACTTTGCCTTGGTAAGTTGCCGATAGCGGTTTCGGTTTAACGTCTTTTATTTCTGTAGTTCTAGTAGATTTAGAACTCGACAGATTGCGCTGAATGACGACAGCGACGAGACGATTCCGTGTCCGATAAAAGGTGTTTTTTTCCACAGGCGTTGTGTTACAACAGTGGCCCCAGTTCTGCCGAGTAGTCCCCGCGTCGCTAAACCAAAGAGTGGATAAACACATGCGAAATCATTGTCGGGCCTACGTTTACGCGTTGTTCATGACTTTTTTCATTACCTTCATCTCGGGTTGCGGTGGCAGCAGCAACACGACGACTGGAAACAGCATTTCGGTCACGGTGAGTCCTGCGACGGCCACCGTGGCATCGGGAGCGACCACGCAGTTCACTGCGACAGTGACCGGCGATTCGTCGAATGCCGGCGTGACTTGGACGGTGAGCAGCTCCAGCGCGACTCCAGGGACAATTGATGCGACCGGGAAGTACACCGCGCCGAGCGTGACGGCGGCGACGACGGCGACAGTCGTCGCCACAAGTAAGACCGACACGACGAAAACCGGCTCCGCTACGGTCACGATTAGTGCGCCCACGGCGGCGGTTACGGTCTCGCCGCAAACGGCATTCGTTGGCGCGGGGCAGGTGCAACAGTTTACGGCTACCGTGACCGGCGAGAGCGCAAACACCGTGACCTGGTCGGCGACGGTCGGCACGATCGATGCGAACGGGAATTACACGGCGCCGGCGACCGCGACCAATGCGACGGCGACCATCACCGCGACAAGCACTGCCGATGCAACGAAAACAGCCACTGCGGCAGTCAGCGTCATCGCCAACGGCGCGGTCACTTCCACCGCGAACGTCCAGGTGGCGTCTTACACGATCACGCCG
>DATAMU010000759.1:0-3803 GCA_036266605.1 Candidatus Acidiferrum sp.
AATACACTCATCATCGGATCTGAAATCTGAAACGTCTGGAGCGACCCATGCACACTCATCGACGCCGCGACGACGACTACGACGAATTCAACGATGAGCCTTCGCCGTCCGGTAGCGGGACTGAGATCGAAGTCCGCAAGAGAGGCAAAGTGTCGGATAAGGGAAAAGCGGTTGGGAGTCTGTTGATTGGCTTTGGGCTGGGCGTTGGCCTGGCGATTTTGTTCGCGCCGCAATCAGGCGAAGAGACGCGCGAATGGATCACCGCGAATGCGGAAGATCAGTTTTATCGGATGCGACGCCGTGGAAGGCGTTTGGTCTTCGAGACGCAAGACTTGCTCGATCGCGGCGAGCAGCAGCTCAATCGCGTCGTGCGCAGTGGCCGCAATGCGTTGGAGTCGGTTGCGTCCAAGCTCGAATAGTCTTCAATTCTCTTCCAACAGCTGAGCGAACCGCCGTGCCGGGCCGTACGCCTGGCTCGGAAATAATCCATCACCACATTACAGCGATCACGGGATATGCCTCTGCTGCGCTCCGGCCTATCTTGACCCGTCACAAGATCGGGAGCGGTCATAGTCCCTTACGGGAGTGACTACGCACGGTGGCCCTCGCCAGGCCTTCGTAGTTTGACTGGCTTGGAAGCCATCCTTGACCGCTCTCTCTTTCTCTCACGCTTCGATCGCACAGACTTCTCCTCGCCGTTCAAGTCCACTAAGCCTCGTTACCGCACAATCTGAAAATTTCTACATCGAGTGCCTGATTGAGCGCTCTCGCTTGCCGATGCAAATTGTGACGCGGTTCGCGCCGTTTGCTGACGCGGCTTGCCCGATACAGATGGAGAGCACTCCATCGCCGGTCCAAAGGAGAGTTATGAACGTACGGAGGTTGAGTGTGGCTGTGCTCCCTGTAGTGTTGGCGGGAGCGTTGATGGGCTGTTCCGACACGAACAAATCACCCGATGTCAGCGACAACATCCGCAAGTCGTTGGACCAAGCCGGCTACAAAGACGTGAGCGTCAGCCAAGATCGCGATAAGGGCGTTGTCACGCTGTCTGGCACCGTCGCCACCGACAGCGACAAGGCGCAAGCCGAGTCGATCGCGAAAGCTGGCGCGGGCGCGCAGGTTGTCGCCGACCAGATCGCCGTCCGTCCTCCGGGTAACGAGAGCGTTGCGAAGACGGTAGATTCCGACACAGACAAGGCGATCGAGAAGAATCTCGACGCGGCGCTTGTGAAGAACAAGCTCGATAAACACATAAGTTACGACGTGAAAAATGGTGTCGTCACCTTGAAGGGTGACGCTGCATCACACGCGAAGCGTACGCAGATCGAAAAAGTTGCTGCGGGCGTACCTGACGTCAAGCAAGTGGTGAATGAGATCGAAGTGAAGACCCAGAAGGCTAGCGCTACGAGCTAACTTCCAACCGCATTTTCATCGAAGCGGCGCTGCCAAGCCGCAGTCACCGAGCCGGTCAGAACTCAGTTCTGGCCGGCTTTTTGTTGCATGGATCGAATGCTTGGCAAGTTGGACCAGACAATGCGCGTCACCGTGTGCGCCCCTCAATTCAACCAACGGCACAAAACAAAAGAGCGGCTCGGTTTCCCGAGCCGCTCTTTCCCACGTTTGACCTGCCGTTCGAATTAATTCTGCATCGCCGCAACCGATTCCGGCTGCGTGAGGTTGAGCAATTGTTGCCGCAAGCGAACCCGCGCGCGGAACACCCGAGACTTTACGGTCGATACCGTTATGCCCAGTGCCTGGGCGAGCTCTCGATTGGTCCAGCCCTCCGCCTTTTGCAAAATGAATGTATCTTGCAATGAGGGATTCAGACCGTGAAACGCCTTGCGCGTGAGCTCCTTGCTCATGTATAGGCGTTCCGGATCCTGGCGGCCGTCTTCGATCTCGGGAAACGAACGAGACTCGTCGTCCGAACCGCTCGGGGCTTGGTAGTCCGATATCCGCTCGGAATTGCGCTTCCGCAATTTCATCAGCGCTTCATTGATCGTGATGCGCACCAGCCAGGTCGAGAACTGCGAGTTGCCCTCGAAGCGATCGATATGGTGGAACGCTTTCACGAGCACGTTCTGCAGATTGTCTTCGGCGTCTTCGCGATTGCGAAGCATGTTCAAGGACAACCCATAAACCTGGCCCGAGTGACGGCGAACCAATTCGGTAAACGCCTCTTCATTTCCTGCCTGGGCTCTGGCGACTAAAACGCGTTCCGGAACGCTCGCTTGCGTGTCCATTTGTGCAAAGCTCCTTTGCGATAGGACATCTAGGCTTGATGAAACCGTTATAGAGGTGGGTCCCAGAACCAGCAATACAGGGGTCTCTGTAGTTCAAAATCTAGGAGCGTGTAGCGGGGCCGGCTGATTTCCGTAGTGGAAAAACGCGTGTGAGGAGCGAAGAAAAACTAAAACTATTACCGAGCGTTTAACATTTTAGGAGCTGTGAAGTCGATGCGAATGCAAATGCAATCCGTTGGCTTTTTCTTATTAAAAATCCTTAACATCTACTCAACTGATCCGCGATCACATCGTTCGAATCTTCGTTGAATTGTCGGTTCGCTGTTCCAATCCGAACCGAAAATCTTCAGCAATCTCTAAGTGGAACCGATCGTCTGGCGCGTTCCGACAAATTGCTTGGAAGCGCCGCGATTCATTTAACTTTTGTCGGCCCGCCGCGCTGCGAGTGGCCACTCGTTTGCCCAGACTCCTCGGAGTCTTTGTGTCTCTCTGGTCGAATACAACGCGAGCGCAAAGCTGGAAGCTGCGGGTAGACCTTTGTCGCCAAGCCGCGCGACAAAAAGTCGTTGCGAGCATTCTTGCTGCCGCGACAGCCGTCACTTTGCCGCTCGCAACCTGTGCGCAGGAGTATGTGCCCAGCGAGAGCCGCAGAAAGGCGGCGTTCCTCTCCGTCTTTCCCAGTTTCGTCGATTGGCCCGACGGTGCCTTCGCCTCCGCCGATTCACCGCTCACGACCTGCGTGCTCGGAGATTTCCGCTTTGGCAACACACTCGCGGAGGTTTCCCGCGACTCCACGCCGCACGGCCGCCGTATCGCGGTCAAATGGATTCGCAACGATCAGCAAATCCGCGGCTGTCACATTCTCTTCGTCAGCAGTTCCGAGCTTCCGCACTATTCGAAAGTCATCGCCACGGTACAAGGCACCAGCACGTTCACCGTCGGCGAAACGGCCGACTTTATTTCCGCCGGGGGAATGCTTGCCATCGCGTTTGAGCACGACGCGATCCAGTTCGTGGTGAATCTCGCTTCCGCGAAAGAAGCGCACTTCCGTGTGAGTTCGAGATTGCTTGCGCTCGCGCACCGCGTTGTCGAGCAAACGGAGTCGTCGAAGGTCGATCGCACCGAATAGGAATCAAGAAAGGCAAAGGATGAGCAACTCAAACGAGCCGTCAAAGGAATCATCAATAGATTTCCCGGAGTTGCTCTCGCGCGTGGACAACGATCGCGAATTGCTTCTCGATCTGATGACGATCTTCAAGGAAGACTTCCCGCGCCACGTCCAGGAACTCACCGACGTCATCGCCGCACGCGATCTCAAGAAAATGACCGTCGTCAGCCACACTCTCAAAGGAATGCTCGCGAATCTATCCGTCACTCGCGCAGCGGCGGCCGCCGCAAAACTGGAACAACTTGGCCGAGACAACGCAGCCGGGCCGGAAATCGATGAGGCGCATCGCTCCTTCCAGCGCGAGGTGCAGGGGCTTCTCCCCGAAATGGAGGCTTACATGACCGAGGTGCAACGTTGAAAATTCTCATCGCCGACGACGAGGCGCTCTCCCG
>DATAMU010000760.1:0-1615 GCA_036266605.1 Candidatus Acidiferrum sp.
GAGTTGAGGCGATCGCTCGGCGGCTACAGCGTTTGCCGTGCCGTTCGTTTGGAAGCGATGCGTGAAGGATGTGCATGATCGATCGGCGCCGCGACTTGGCGGCTGCGGGCGTTGCAGGTTCGTGGCGCGCTTACGTTAAGATAAAAAGATATGAATTGCGCTCCGTGCTGGGGAGGAGCGTGAAAAGCGCGCTGAACAGCACTCGGGACCTTTTGCTGCGGCCCAGTGCGGGAAGGTATCACAGATTTGTTTCCTTCGCGGCGGTCATTCCTTCGCTCGTTGAGCCGATCCGCGCTGGTTCTCTCGTTTGAGAATGTACTCTCCCTCGCTCGACCGTTGTTTGGACGAGCAAATCCGCAGCAGGCCACCGCACCGTCTCCCTCTAACAGCCCCGCTCTTTCCTCCAAGCCGGGTGATCTTGGAGTCAGCTTCATCAACGTCGCGAAAGAAGCTGGCCTCAATGTCAAAACGCTGTTTGGCGGCGAGCACAAGAATAAATATCTGCTCGAAACGACCGGCTGCGGCGTCGCGTTCTACGATTACGACAACGACGGCTGGCTCGATATTTTTCTCGTGAACGGCTCGCGCCTCGAAGGTTTTTCTCCTGGGCAAGCACCGACGTCGCACCTTTTCAAAAACAATCGCGATGGAACCTTCATCGACGTGACCGCGAAAGCGGGAGTCGGCCACAGCGGCTGGGGCCAGGGCGTCTGCATCGGCGATTACGACAACGACGGCTACGAAGATCTCTTCGTCACCTATTTCGGCAAAAACGTTCTGTATCACAACAACGGCAATGGAACGTTCACCGATGTGAGTGATAAAGCTGGTGTCGCGGGCAACGGCAAACGCTGGAACACCGGCTGTGCGTTTGTCGATTACGACCGCGACGGAAGGCTCGATCTATTTGTCGCGAACTACATCGATCTCGATCTCGCAACCGCGCCCGTACCTGAATCCGGTCCATGCCTTTACAAAGGCGTGATGGTCGCTTGCGGTCCGCCGGGACTGAATGGCGGAAAAAACATTCTGTACCACAACAACGGCGATGGAACTTTCAAAGATGTAAGTGAAGCAGCAGGATTGTTTGAAGCGAACGGGACCTACGGCCTAGGCGTGCTGACCGCCGATTTCGACAACGATGGCTGGCCCGACATCTATGTTGCGAACGACTCGACGGCAAGCGCGCTCTATCAGAACAAGCACAACGGAAAATTTGTCGATGTGGCGATGGAATCGGGCTGCGCGCTCAGCGCCGACGGCAAGCCGCAAGCCGGCATGGGAATTTCAGCGGGCGACTACGATCTCGACGGCAATCTCGACATCGTAAAAACGAATTTCGCCGGCGACACTCCGTCGCTTTATCACAATCTCGGTGGAATGACGTTTGAAGACACGACGTTCGCCGCAGGCCTCGGGCGCCACACCCAATATCTCGGCTGGGGCACCGGATTTTTCGACATGGACAACGATGGCTGGCCCGACATTCTGATTTGCAACGGGCACGTTTATCCCGAGGTCGAGCAGCTCCGAACCGAGGCGGGTTATCCACAGCAGAAATTGCTCTACAAAAATTTGCGCGACGGGCGATTTGACGATGTGTCGCTTCAGGGCG
>DATAMU010000761.1:0-4113 GCA_036266605.1 Candidatus Acidiferrum sp.
GAAAAATCGCGTCGGCAGCTCCGGCAAACCCATCGCCAATGTTTTGATCTCCATTGCGCCCGACGGTGAAATCCTCGCCAAAGGCCCTTGCGTCATGCAGGGCTATTACCGCAGCCCCGAAGCCACACGCGAAGTTCTCAACGAAGACGGTTGGTTCCACACAGGCGATATCGGCTATCTCGATCCCGACAACTATCTCTTCATCACGGACCGCAAAAAAGATCTGATCAAAACCGCTGGTGGCAAATTCATCGCACCGCAGCCGATCGAAAATGCGCTTAAAACCAGTCCATACATTCTCAACGCTATCGTCGTCGGCGATCAGCGCAAATTCGTTGCCGCTCTGCTCGTCCCCAATCCCGTCACCGTCGAGGCCAAAGCCGCCGAGCAGGGAATCAACTTCACTTCCACTCAGCAAATGGTCGCTCACCCGTTCGTCCGCAAACTCATCGAAGACGAAGTCGCCCGCCTCACCACGCATCTCGCACAGTGGGAAACCATCAAGCGTTTCGCTCTTCTCCCCGACGACTTCACCTTCGACAACGGCGGCCTAACCTTCACCATGAAACTCAAACGCCGCGTCGTCGAACAAAAATTCGCCGCCACCATCGAATCCCTCTACTCCGACGTCACCGACCCCCGCCCCACCATCGCGTAGTTGTAGCGCCGGCATCTTGCCGGCGGTTTTTCTTCCCACCAAAACAAAAAGGACGGCCAAGGCCGTCCTCATATATCCCACCAAAAAAGTCGCTACTTCCTTACGTTACGTCGTTGCATCTTTACTTCGTCAACTAAAACATCCCCAACAATTGCCTGCACCCCTCCGCAAACTCCCGCTCCGGCATAATTAAACTCACAATCAAATGCCCATCCTTCGCAAAATCATAAAAATGCCCCGGATGCACATAAATCCCGCGCTTCGTCAACAAATCCACCGCAAGCTCATCATCCGTCCTCGTCGCCGGCACGCGCACAACCGCATACCACCCACCCTCAATTTCCAGTCGCGAGCACGACTTCCTCAGCATCAATTGCCGATCCAGCTCTCCCAAATTCCTCTTCACCCGCGTCAGCACCTGCTTCTGAAACGAGTGCCGCTGATCCAAGAATGTTGGCAGCGCCAGTTGAATCGGCGCATTCATGGACAAATACGTATCCGCGATCACCTCAATCCGGTCGAGCGCCTGTTTCTTTAGCGCCTCCGGCCCACTCGTCACCAGCCACGCCGCCTTCATCTGTGGCAATCCCGAAATCTTCGAAAGCCCGCTCATCGTAAACGTCAGCGCGCCATTATTTGTCGCAAGCGACGGCGGCTTCTTCTCGCCCCCAGCCCGCGGCGGCCGCGGCGCCCGCAACGGATCGCGCCGAAATCCGTTCGTCTCATGCGCAAAATCCAAAAACACTTCATCCGCGATCAACGCCAGATCGCGCGCATTACAAATCTCGTTCAGCGTCGCCAATTCCTCCGGCTTCACATAATGTCCGGTCGGATTATTTGGATTTACCACAATGATCCCGCGCGTTCGCGGCGTAATCGCTCCTTCGAGCGCGTGAAAATCGATCTGCCATCCGTGGTCGTACATCAGCGGATAGTGCACAAGCCGCACATCGTGAATGTCCGCCAGAAATCCAAACAGCGGATAGCTCGGCGCCGGCACCAGCAACTCGTCGCCGGGACTGCACAGTACCCGAAACACAAACGAGTACGCTTCGCTCGTGCTCGCCGTCAAAATCACATCTTCGGCGGAAATTTCATCGCCGCGGTCCGCGTAATATTCCGCCACCGCTTGGCGGGCGCGCACGATGCCTTTCGGGTCCGGTACGTACGTCAGCGCCGCAGGATTCTGCAGTGCATGCAGCAGCGCTTCCGCGTTCACCGTGAATCCGACTTCCGTCGGATTCGATGCGCTCAAATCGTAAAGCCGCTTGCCCGCAGCAAGATGCGCCGCGAGCGCTTCGCTCAACCGATTGGGCGCAAGATTCCAGTTGGTGCGTTCTGCGAACATGACTCCATTCAAAACACTTTGATGCATTCTCGTTTCTCTTTCAGCTTACAGAACACAGCTGTACCAGGCAGGATAAATGTCATGAGCGACACCCTGCACGGCACTCTATACAACTACAGCAATTCTTCTGTCGCGTCCAATCGGGCACAATTCCGAACAGGACTAACTTTGCAGACATACTCTGTATGAACCGATGCATCCGCGTCCAGTACTGATGCCTGAATCTGACCAAATTGTTCCGTTCTGATAGGTTCAGCAGGCTCAGCAGTCCTATTACTCGAGGGGAAAGACCGTATCTTTCTTCTAACAATTCCCGCTTTGTGGTTCTAAAGTTCCCAACGTCCCGCTCCGGCGTACCCTCCCATTGTTCCTTCAAGCCGTCTGAGTAGTAGATTCTTTCCATCCACAAACGCGGCGTCATCCCCGAGGCCGCCTCAGGCGCTCGAAGAATCTCAGCGTTGGCGTGTTCGCCATTCGATCTGTCATGCGTCGCCACCGCGCCGCCGATCACAATTTGTTCTCCGCTCGCAACCCGTTTAAACTTTCACTTGGGGACACACCATGGCAGACGAACTCGTCATCGCGGGCCGCGCGTTTCGCTCCCGCCTCATTGTTGGCACCGGAAAATATCGCAGCTTTCAGGAAATGGCCCGCGCCCACAAAGCATCCGGCGCCGACATGGTCACCGTCGCCGTGCGCCGCGTGAATCTCACCGATAGAACCAAAGAATCCCTACTCGATTTCATCGACCGCGAAAAAATCTTCATTCTGCCCAACACCGCAGCCTGTTACACCGCCGACGAAGCCATCCGCACCGCTCGTCTCGGCAGGGAAGTCGGCCTCTCCAATTGGGTCAAACTCGAAGTCATCGGCGACCAGCAAACTCTTTTTCCAGATACAGAAGGTCTCATCGAAGCAACGCGCGTCCTCGTCAAAGAAGGCTTCGTCGTCCTCCCGTACACGAACGACGACCTGATCGCTGCACGCAAACTTATCGACGCCGGCGCCGCCGCTGTAATGCCGCTCGCCGCGCCCATCGGCTCCGGTCTAGGCATTCAAAATCCCGCCAATCTTCGCATCTTGCGCGAACGCATCACCGAAGTCCCGATGATCGTTGACGCCGGAGTCGGCACCGCCAGCGACGCCGCGCAAGCAATGGAACTCGGCGCCGACGGCCTCCTCATGAACACCGCCATCGCCGAAGCCCAGGACGCCGAACTCATGGCCGAATCCATGCGCGAAGCCGTCAGCGCCGGCCGTAAAGCCTACCTCGCCGGCCGCATGCCCAAGCGCCTCTACGCCTCCGCCAGCAGCCCCCTATCCGGCGTCGTCCGCTAGCCCGGCCTTTGGGGTGCCGCACCCTGAGTTTTTTCAGGGTGCGGGTTTAGATTCAATCCGTCCCGCACCACAACGACAATCGTCCTGTACCCGTGATCGTCTCGCAGATTCACGGGGTTTAGATGAAACGTCGCCAATTCAACAACGACAATCGCAACTGCCCCTTCCAAGTTCGGCTTTTCTTAATCGTCGTCCCCGTGCGCTCGTCGTTGACTCACTCGTTTCCCCAATGAGAGTATCTGCGCCATGCAAAACGCGAATCGCCGCCTAATGTGGCACGGCATGTTCCTCTTCCTAATCGGCCTCTTCACCGGCTTCGCCGAAACGCACTTCGCAAATGTGCGCATGGGGCTGGCAGCGCATCTGGAAGGCGTGATGAACGGAATCTTCCTGCTCGCCGTCGGCGCCGCATGGAACGAGCTTCGCCTCGCTCCCGCACCAAAATCCGCGACCTTCTGGCTCGCGCTCTACGGTGCCTACATGAACTGGTTCTTCGTCGCGCTAGCCGCAACTCTCGGTACCGGCGCACTCTCTCCCATCACCGCCCCCGGCCGCAACGCACTCCCCTGGCAAGAAAAACTAGTCACCGCCGGCTTCATGAGCGTCGGCCTCGCCATCGTCGCCTGCACGCTCCTCCTCCTCTGGGGCTTCCGCGCCAAAGCTTCGGTTTCAAACGCGCAGTAGCGTTGTCACTCGTAGCGCAGCGTCTGCATCGGATCAACCTCCGTCGCCCGACGCGCCGGAATGTAGCAAGCCAGCAACGCAACCA
>DATAMU010000762.1:0-3096 GCA_036266605.1 Candidatus Acidiferrum sp.
AGGCATCTTGTAAGGAGTCGAGACAGGTTGGAAATTGTCGCAACCATCGGCGGCATATTCATTTTGCTGATCTGGTATGGCGTCCTGACTCTCCCCGGCACGTTTCTCATCTATTTTCTTTGGAAGCCGGCCGGGCGCTTGAGTTCCGATTTATCGAAACGTCTCGCACAATCTGCCCTGATCGCGATCGCTTACGCGCCATTTATTTACGGCCACGCGGGACCACTTCCCGCAGCCTTCGCAATAATCGGATTTGATCGACTCTTTCTGACGCAGGCTCTCATATCGATCGGAATCTTTTTTGTGATCTCGCTCGCCATCCTGAGCATTCACGCGTTTTACAGAAATCGACGCGCTCCCGACCGCATTGCCGGTGAGTAAGCCCGCATTTTCCTGTCGACGTGAACTCATGTATCTTTGCTCGACCACGGAGAATCTCACAGGGACTCATGACCGGAAATAGTGTCCACGCCGTCGAATTCGTCTTCCTCCTCTTGCTTCTCTTCGTCGTGGTTTTTGCCGCACTCGCGCGCAAAATCCAAATTCCCTATCCAATCGTTCTCGTCATCGCAGGCCTCGTTCTCAGTTTCATCCCCGGCATCCCGCACATCTCGATCAGCCCTGACGTCATCTTTCTGGTCGTCCTTCCGCCTCTACTGTACGCAGGCGCCTGGTTCACCAGTTGGCGCGACTTCAAATACAACATCGTCAGCATCCTCTTCCTCGCCTTCGGCCTCGTCGGCTTCACCGTATGGGGAGTCGCCGAAGCCGCGCGCTACTCCTTCGCGCCGTTCGATCTTCGCTTAGGCGTCGTCCTTGGCGCCGTCGTCGCCACCACCGACGCCATCGCCGCCACCGCCATCGCCAAGAATCTCGGCCTCCCCCAGCGCATCGTGGACATCCTTGAAGGCGAAAGCCTTGTCAACGACGCCACCGGCCTCCTCGCTCTCGAATTCGGCGTCGCCATGGTCGTGCGCAACGAAACCCCCACAGTTCTCGGGGGCGCGATTCGCCTCACATGGCTTGTCGGTGGCGGCATCCTGGTCGGCATGCTCATCGCCCTGCTCATCGAGCGCGTCGAGCGCTACCTCGACGATGGTCCGATCGAAGTCACTCTCAGCATCATGATCCCCTACGCCGCGTATCTCGCCGCGGAATACGCGCACGCATCGGGTGTCCTTGCCGTCGTCGCTTGCGGCCTCTACCTCGGCCGCCGCGAAAATCGCCTTTTCTCCCCGAGCGTTCGCCTGCAAGCCTACGGCTTCTGGAACTCCTTCACCTTCGCCATCAACGGCCTCGTCTTCGTTCTCATCGGCTTACAACTTCCTTTCGTCCTCGCCGGCATCCACGACTACTCGATGAAAACGCTCATCCTGTACGGCGGACTCTTCAGCGCGCTCGTGATCCTTCTCCGCATCGCGTGGCTTTTCCCCGGCGCATTCGTCGCCAACCTCGTCCGCCGAAAAATTTTCCATCAAAACGAACCGATGCCGCCCGTCAAAGGCATTTTCATCATCGGCTGGACCGGAATGCGCGGAGTCGTCGCCCTAGCCGCCGCGCTTGCGCTGCCCGAAACGCTGTCCGACGGCAGCCCCTTTCCACAGCGGAATCTCATCATCTTCCTGACGTTCTGCGTGATCCTCGTCACGCTCGTGCTACAAGGCCTGACCCTGCCGCCGCTGATTCGCAAACTCGGCCTCGCGGGCCAAAGCATGGTCGCGGTCGAAGAGCACGAGGCGCGCCGCATCATCGTCGAAGCCGCTCTCACTAGAATTAAAAGCCTCCGCGCCGAAAACCGCGACGACTCGCACCACCTTAGCGCGGCGTACGACGACGCCGTCGCAAAATACAAGCGCCGCCTCTCCGCGCTCACCGGGCAAAGCTACGAAGAACACGGCATCGACGCCCACGATCACGGCCACATCGTCTCGCTCTCGCTCGATCTCCTCCGCTTGGAGCGCGACACTGCCGTCCGCCTCCGCAACGAAGGCAAAATCAACGACGAAGTCCTGCGCACGCTCGAACGCGAACTCGACCTAACCGAAACCCGCCTCGCGCACCCGGCCAGCGGCTAGCCTCCCCCCCATGGTTTTTCATAAGTGCGGATTCTGCTCGACTTGAACTCGCTTGTTTTCATACACATTTGCAAGTGCAGATTCCAAAGTGTTTACGGCGCGATCGAGAGAGAGAGAGAGAAGAGGTCGAAAGTCGACAGTTAAAAGTTGAAAGTGAAAGACAGAGCAAGAGGGCGAGGGCTTCGTCTGCGCTTTCCGGCTGCGCTTTCCGGCTGCGCTTTCCGGCTGTGTCTGTCGACTCTGTCTTTCTTTCGGCTGTGTCTTTCGCGCGGATTTTTCTGAGCTTTCGCGTGTTTTTTCAGCGCGCGCTCTTCAGGGGGACCATAGCATACGGAGGACAGGCAAAATCCGTTCGAACGTGGACGATCCACAGCAAGTCATAGCCGACGTGCGATTTATTTTACGAAAATAAATTTTTGAATTTCGATTCGAATTGATCGCGGCTCGAAAAAGGGATTTTCATCTTAAGCCGCCCACATCAATAACTCGCTCTTCGCTCTTCCCTTTCGACTTTCAACTGTCGACTGTCAACCTCTTCCTCGTCACTTGATTACGTCGTTGCTTCTTTAGTTCCCGGTGCGAGCGGCCCTTCCTGCTTCAAAAAAATCTTAAACAACATCGCGTTCACCAATATCGTCACCAGCGACGCCACCAACGTCGCATTGTAAATCGCCGGCGTAATCAACCCCGCCTTTTGCGAGACCTGCGCCAAAATAAACGAAAACTCGCCGATCTGCGTCAACCCAATCGCCACGCGCGCCGACGTTGACGTCGTATACCCAAACAATTTCACGACGCCAAACCACGTCACAAATTTCCCCGCCAACACCAGCCCGACCAGGAGCAAAATAATCTGCCACGCCGATCCCCACGTCCGCGGATCGATCAGCATTCCCACCGAAACAAAAAACACGGCCACAAACGCATCCCGCAGCGGAGCCGTCTGATGCTCCAGCTTCTTCACAAACGCCGAGCTGCCCAGCAGCATCCCACCGAGGAACGCGCCCAGCGCCAGCGACAG
>DATAMU010000763.1:0-1668 GCA_036266605.1 Candidatus Acidiferrum sp.
AAACTCACGTTCGTCGCGCTCTCGAGCGGAGGCGTGAATATCGACGCTCCCGAATCGGAGCAAGTCGCGAAGCATGTCGCGCACGCAAAGTTCGTGCGCGATGCCGGCGGAAAATACCTGCAAGTCACCGACGATCGCCCGAAGAATCGCGCGATCACCGCGGAAGATTACAAAAGGCTCGGTCAATATCTGACCGCGCTCGGCAAGCAAACCGCCGAACTCGGAATCCCTCTTGGCTATCACAACCACATGGGTTCGCTCGGCCAGGCTCCCGAAGAAGTCGATCAGATTCTCGCCGCGACCGATCCGCGTTACGCCAAACTAGAACTCGACATCGCACACTACTTCCAGGGCGGCGGCGATCCCGTCAAAGCCATCCACAAATATTCCGATCGCTTGTTGTTCTTGCATATCAAGGATGTGGAAAGAATCAGCGGCGATCCGAAGAAGAACTATCAATTCGTCGAGCTTGGGCGCGGACAAGTCGATCTTCCCGGAGTCTTCAAAGCGCTACACGAAGTGAAGTTCAGCGGATGGGCGATCGTCGAACTCGACGACGTGCCCGACAAGAGCCGCACGCCGAAAGACTGCGCGGAAATCAGCAAGAAATATCTTCACGACAAGCTGGGAATCACGATATGAGTTCAGCCTTTCGTATCTCCGTCATCAACGACGAAATCTCGCAGGACTTTGGTCACGCTTGCGAAGTTGCCACCAAAGAATTCGGTATGGAATGGATCGAGATCCGCGGGATGTGGAACAAGAACATTCTGCGCCTCGATGCGAACGAAGTCGCCGAAGCACGGAAAATCCTGGAGAAGTACAAGCTGCGCGTCACCGACATCGCGAGCCCGCTCTTCAAAGTGGATTGGCCCGGCGCTCCGCTGTCGAAGTTCAGTCCCAAGCGCGATCAGTTCAACGCCGACTTCACCTTCGACCAGCAGCCGGAAGTGCTGGAGCGCAGCATCGCGCTCGCGAAAGCATTCTCGACCGATCGCGTGCGCCTATTCGACTTCTGGCGCCTCGACGATCAAAAGCCGTACCGCGAAGCCATCGACGCCAAGCTGCGCGAAGCCGCCGCAACCGCAGCGAAGGACAAAATCATCCTCGTCCTCGAGAATGAGATGGCGTGCAACACTGGCGATGGTGCCGAAGCAGCCAAAGTCCTCGCCGCTGTTCCGGCGAGCAACTTCATGTTGAACTGGGATCCGGGAAACGCAGGCGCTGCCGGCGAAACTCCTTATCCCGATGGGTACAAGCTGCTGCCGAAAGACCGCATCGGACACTGCCACTGCAAAAACGTCACGCGAAAACCCGACGGAAAATACGACTGGGCGCCCGTCGGAACCGGCATCGTCGATTGGAAAGATCAGTTCGCCGCGCTGAAGCGCGACGGCTATCACTACGCCGTCAGCCTCGAAACCCACTGGCGCGGCGCAGGCACGCCGGAAGAATCGACGCGCCAAAGTTGGAAGGGGATGAAAGCCGCACTGCAAGCCGCCGGCGCGTATTGACCGTGAACAGTCGCGGAAGAGCAGTGATTGCCGCATGAACTTCGATCTCCTCGATTGCGTACCACTTAGCGAAGGCCGAGTTGCGGATTACATCGTGCGGACCTGAGGCGCAGCATGCTGCGCCCCTACACGGAAACACGAAGCGCGCGCTTCG
>DATAMU010000764.1:0-2345 GCA_036266605.1 Candidatus Acidiferrum sp.
ATTCGCCGTCGTAGCCTTGCCAGATGCCTTCGGGCGCTTTTTGAGCAAGCGTCGATGCGGAGGTAGCCAGGAATAACAGCGCTAGAACAAGGACATGTCGCATTGCGTGACTCCTCAAAAGCGATGAAGCGCAGGGCGAATCCATCTGGGTGTTACCAGCCGGTGCGCGGGGTGCGTTGCAAGAAGTCGTTGGCGACGGCGACGTTGGTGACGCGCATTGCGGCGCCGTCGTATTCGATTTTGCGGCCGGCGCGGAGTGCGACGACGCCGAGGAGCATCACCTCAGTGAGCTTCGCGGCGTATTCGAACGGCGACGAGGCTTGCGTGGTGCCTTTCGCGGCGTTGACCCAGTTCATCTCGTGATCTTCGTTGGGGATGCGCGGCAATTTTTTTGGTGGAGTGCCGACGCTCGCGTGCAACGACGCGGGAAGGAGACGCGGGCGCAGGCCGTAAGTGTCGTGCAGGAGTTTGCCCTTGGAGCCGACGAGAAGAGCGCCGCCGCCTTTGTTGAGCTGCTCGTTGTCGGGAAGCTCGATGGGTTTCGGCGGGAGCAAACCGCCGTCGTACCACGTGAGCTTGACGGGCGGCTTCGAACCGCGCGCGGGGAATTCGTAGAACGTTTGCGTGGCGAGCGGATAGGAAGCGCCGTTGAATGGCGTCGAAACAGTTTCGATCGTCGTCGGGTAGCCGAGATCGAGCGCCCACATCGAGTGATCGATGAGGTGCGCGCCCATGTCGCCGATGGCGCCCATGCCCCAGTCAACCCAGCCGCGCCAATTGAACGGATGATAGATCGGGTGATACGGGACTTCGGGGGCGACGCCGAGAAACAAATTCCAGTTGAGCTCGGGCGGCATCGGCGTCGCCTCGGCCGCGAATGAATTGGCCTGGCGAACGGTGACGTCGTGGCCGCTCCAGGTGAGAGCGGGGCCGGAAGGATTGGCGGGCTCGGGACGCGGAACGCCTTGGGGCCAAAAGCCAAATGGGCGATTCGTCCAGATGTGGAGTTCGCGAACGTCGCCGATGGCGCCGGACTGAACGTATTCGATGACGGTACGCGCATCGTCGGTGGAGTGGCCCTGATTGCCCATTTGCGTCGCGACTTTTGTTTCTTGCGCGCGCTTGAAAAGTTGGCGAGCTTCGGCGACGGACCATGTGAGCGGCTTCTGGACGTAAACGGCTTTTTTGAGATCCATCGCAGCGAGCGCGATCGTGGCGTGCATGTGATCGGGCGTCGCAACGAAGACGGCGTCGATATCTTTCTGCTTGTCGAGCATTTCGCGATAGTCGGAGTAGCGCTTGAGTTTCGGCAGGTGGACATCTTTCAAGCGCTGCATGCGCTCGATGCGAATCTTTGCGCGCTCGGGATTGAAGGGAGGATAGCCCTCGGCGACTTGCTGCGGCGTCAACACTGGCGGATTCTCGAGGCGCTTTTGCCAGGTCGCGATTTCGGTGTCGAGGCGATCGAGGCTTTTGTTGGCGTAGCCCCAATCGACATCGCAGATGGCGACGATGTTTTGGTCGGAGAGATTGATGAGATTGGTGTGGCCCATGCCGCCGACACCGACGCCGGCAACGTTGAGGAGATCGCTGGGCGGCGTATAGCCGCGGCCGAGGACGTGGCGCGGCACGATCGTGAAAGCAGCCGCTGTCGCGGCGGTCTTCGCAATAAATGATCGGCGGGAAACGGTTTCGGTCGTTTTTCCGACTTCTTGCTGAGTTTTGGAGGAATTCGCGGTGTTTTCGAGAGGAGTTGCGGTCGCTTCCAGGTCTCGGGTCATCAATGGGCTCCGTCTAGCGCTTGTGGCGACGCCTATTATGGCGCGTGGTGAGGCCTTTGGAAACGGCTAAACAAGAACGATATTCGACTGTAAAATCAGCAAACGTTAATTTCGAACCAGTCTATACTTTCTGACTATGCGGGCCGGACCTCGTCGTTTCGGTTTTTTCCTTTTTCTCTTTTTGATCATCACGGGTGCTCGGGTGCATGCTGCGCCGTCGTCCTGGCGAGGTGTGTTGCGCGATGCTGATGGTCATCCGATAGCGAATGCTTCCGTGGAATTGCATGCGACGTCAGGCGGTCACGACTATTCCAGCAAGACATCCGCAACTGGAGATTTCGCTTTTGGTGAAATTGCCGCAGGCGTATACGCGCTGCGTGTTACGGTCGGGGCGAAGGGCTGGAATGCGACAAGCACAATCTCATTCAAAGACGATGTGGCCGGGTCCGGTGTGCTCGAGCTTTCGACGACCGACTCGACTGTGCGACTGACAAGCATCGGCGAAGGCAAGCGTTCGCAGGGGAGCGGTGGCGAAAATCTTTCGAGTGGCGAAGTCTCGAGTCT